>JAGWGP010000024.1 GCA_028867285.1 Microcaldota archaeon
TCAAACAACACGAAAAGCAGAATTGAAAGATGGGCATAGCGAACCATTGAGGGTTTTTAATGGATCCCAATTGTGGTAGAAAAGGTACCCCAAGGATAACTGGGTTGTTTCCCCCGATAGTTCATATTGACGGGGAAGCTTGCTACACCGCCGTCGGCTCTTCCTATCCTGGCTGTGCACAAGCAGCCAAGGGTTGGACTGCTCGTCCATTAAAAACCTACGCGAGATGAGTTCAGTACGCCGCGAGGCAGTACGGTATTATCTACTGGGAGTGTAAGTGTAAGAGGATAAGATCCCCTCAATACGAGAGGAACGGGGGATCGGCGCCTCTAGTGTGCCGGTTGTGTTCGCACTGCCGGGTAGCCACGCGCCAAATGGATAAGCCCTGAAAGCATCTAAGGACGAAGCCATACCCGAAACGATACACTAGGTCGGCCGCAATAGACGGCCTTGATAGGACGGGTGCGTAAGCAGAGAGCGCAAGCGATCTGTGAACATACCGTTACTAACGACTGATTGAGCAAGCCTTCTTCTCCGACTTTTTGTTGGATTTTTGACAAGCCCAGCGTGAGCTCTGCCCTGCTCCGCACATGCTGCTTTTTAAGCGGATCCGTGCAGGGCAAGGTATATATATTCCAAGGAACAGAGTCTGGGTTAACGGGCACTGTGAGTTATAGCGCTGATAACATGGCAAAACTAACACTGGACGAGGCCGCGGCCAACATAGCAAATGCAAGCGACAGCCTCGTGCACAAGATGGTGTTCGACCCCTCGCTCGCAAAGAGCTACGTGAGGAAGTTCGGCCCGAATCCGCTTGTCGACAAGCTGAGGATGGTGGCGACTTCAGAGGCAATAACCGAGAGCTCGAGCGTCGAGCAGGTGGCCAAGGTGCTCAGGGTCATGGAAAACTGCACCACGTTTATAGAGGTGCTGCCCCAGCACGCCTCAGAGCTCATAGTGCGCGACCCCGGCAATGCCGACAAGTCCCACAAGGCCGCTAAGGTCCTTTGGGACGTGGCTCAGAGGATAACGAGCGAGGTCCAGAGGGGACATTCCAGGTGGATGGAGCACAAGCTGCACTTCGACGGGATGGACAAGTCCGACATAGCCAAGCTTGTCGTCGATTCCGCCTCGGGGGACAGGAAGGCGATGGTGCTTTACACCGCTATGGCGCAATTCATCAGGGGCACGACAGGCAAGAACGCGCTTAAGATGTACGGCATGGTCAAGGAGATAGCCAATGCGATGAATCTGGCACCTCCTGCCGGGAAGATGCTGGGGACCGACAAGATAATGCAATACCACAAGCTCGAGCACCTAATGGTGCAGACGTTCAACAACACCGAGATCGGCGGGAACGAGCTGAGGCAGAAGCTCGTGACCGAGAGGGACAGGTTCTCCGCCTGGCTCCAGCTCAACATCGCGATAGCGAGGGAGATAGTGCACAACCCGGAGCTGGCGTCGCGGGAGAGCATGGCACAGATAAACGGCATCAGGGATTTCGGCAAGCGCACAATCTTCTCCGACGCCCCAGGGCTCACCACCCTGCAGCTCATAATTTCCGAGGGCAAGATGGGCGCCACCGTCAGGCCGATATACTGATTTCAAGTCGCAACCAAAGGTAGGTTTCCATGGTCAAGGACCCAAGCAAGCAGAAAGGCGCAAAAGTAAGCTCATTGGCAATCGCAAGGAGCGATCCCATACTCGAGCCGCTCCTGTCAGGGATAGACTCGAGGATCATGGCCTACAAGGCATATGACAGCGCCAACAGGGCAAGGATGCTCCTCCGCAGGGTTGTCGAGGGCGATTCCAAGAAAAGCTACGACAGGGCGGTGGAGATCCTGCAGGACGATGAGGTGTCGGGGCTGCTCAGGCGGGTGTTCCCGGAGGTGCTCGTGATGTCGCTCACTCACAAGTCCGGCCCCATACCCATGACATCATTCGTACGGCTCGCAAGATGGGCGGCAGGAACATACGCCCTAAGGGGCAAGGACATCTGGGGAGACGATACGGGATTGCCATGACTGGATCGACGAGGGACAAGCCATTCATAGTGCCGTACGAGCACAAGCCCGTGGTGCTTGACATAATAAGGGAGCTCAACAGCGTTCTCGAGGCCAACGGCATAAAGGTTAAGAGCACCGTGGTAATCGGCCTGGAGGTAAACAAGCCTGCGGCTGCAGACGCCAAAACGGCCGACAGCCCGAATCTGGCCCGTAAGTAATTCGGCGTTCTCATGGAAGACACAACAAGGATTGAGGGGGAAAAGGCGCACGAGGTCTTCATGACGCACAGGTGCGAGAAGGAGCTCCACAAGCTGCTGAAGAAGGACAGCAACGGCCTCGGGGAATGGATGAACACCGCGACCGCCGAGCTGTCCGCGGATCCCACACTGGGCATAGGGCTGCGACGCGGCCTGCTACCGGGCCACGAGTGCAGGGCAATCCACTCAAAGGACAACAGGTACAGGATAGTCTACATCGTCGAGGAGGGGAAGGTCCTGATCCTGGGTGTGGGGCACAGGAGCAACATCTACGACGACATAACCAATGCCTACGTGAGGTCTCAGGGCGAAAACAGGAAGAGGCTAAGATGACATGTCGCCCAACCCGCCCAAGACCGGCGCTGCCTGCATCGCCATGATCGCCTCCCCGAGCGGGGGCCTTGATATGCTCCTCAAGCATACGGCATCGATCAACGACGATGGAAAATCGGTAATACAGGTATTCGATTCGAAATCCGTAGTCAGCAGGAGGCAGCTCATGGCTGCATACGAAAATGCAAAGGCAAGGTTCTCCGGCGGCGCCAACAGGACCAGGAGCATGGCCAACGAGATGCTGCTCTTCATCGCCCTAACCAACCAGATCAACGACGCCATAAAGCGAGCCGGCGCAAAGGAGGGCAGCCCGGTAGTGGTCTTTGCAAGTACTATGTCTGCATATTCCAAGATCGCAAGGCTGCTCGATACCGGAAAGCAGGTTGCCGAGCGCAGTGGCTCAGATGCATCTATATTCCAGAAGATGGCCCTTCTTCAGATCGAGGGCAGCTAGCCAGTCCCTTCATAGGCAGAATTTATCGTCCTGTGTATAGTCTCGGCCTTCTTCTCCCCTATCTTCTCCACGTCCATGAGCTCGTCCGCGTTGGCCTCGGCTATTCCCCTTATGCTCCCGAACCTCTTCAGCAGAGCCCTTGCGAGCTTCGGCCCCACTCCCGGAAGGTTGCCAACCACGTGCTCCTGGAAATCCTGCTGGGTGAGGGACTTGAATCCTCCCTTGGCCGAGGGCTCGCTGGGCCCGCCCTCGCTCTCGTGCTTTGCGAGTCCGGCTATTATCTCGGCGGTGTTCCTCTCCCCATGCGAATGCATGACGTTCATCCCGTAGTCTATGTAGAGCGAGGCTATCGCACCGTTGATTACCTTGCTCTTGAGCCTGAATTCCTCGTACTCCCCCTCAAGGATCAGTATGGGGAAGGCGTAGGCCTCCCTCAGCCTCTTTATCTGCTCGAAGAGCCTGCCGCTCATTATCGAGCTCTCGAAATCCGAGACCGTCTTCCTCTCCACGCACACCCTGTCGGATATCGCATAGTCTCCCACGGGCAGCGTCTTGAGCTCTATCTCCAGCCCGTTGGCCTCCATTAGCGATATCAGCTCCTGGTTCCTCTCCCTCTGGTCCACTATGACCCTGAGGACTCTTCCCTTCATGTAATCAGTTCCTTGAGAAGGTTATGTTGCTTAGCGCCACCACGTAGTTCTGCGATCCAGGGGCGAAGAACAGTATGTTTCCCCTCGGCCCGGAGACCAGCTGCGTGCGCACAACGTAGGGTGCCAGCCTGCCCGTCACGTTCACCGCGGCTATGGTGGAGTATCCCCCGTTGGCCGAGGGCTCGGCCAGATACAGCGCGCCCGCGCCTCCCTGGGCGTTGGTGAGCGCGTTGAACCTTATCGTGGCGTTTACCAGATAGGGCTTGCCGGTGGCAAGTCCGATGTTGTATGCCGTGGAGTTTGCGTAGGGGGCGTAGACGACCATCTGGCCGTTGCCCGATGGTATCCAGACAGTCCTGTAGCTGCCGTTATACGCTATCGAGGTCGAAGACCACAGCGGCAATGATGGATAGGCCACGAAACTCCTGTACGCGCTCCTGTTGAGCGCAGCCGCGGTGGAGAAGGCTATCGTGGTGTTGTCGTTGTAGACCGGATTGCCGAAGACGCTGAAGAGGTATCCCTCCAGCTTGTTGAGCGAGCTCTGGTTGAACGCGCCCTTTGCCACGGCGACGAAACCTGTCTGGTAGTTGTTCAGCGTGAGCAGCGTCTGGTTGGTGTAGTTCTCAGTTACCGGGGAGCTGAAGTTGAGCTTGCCGTAGAAGTCGAGGTTGGAGGCCTGGACTATGAGCGGCACGTCGTAGAGCGAGACCTGGTTGGTCTGGTTCACCCTGGCTATGTACCCCCCGATTACTGGCTTGTGCGTTATGTAAGTGTAATATGTCGCCTGCCCGGTATACGGCTCAGGCATGTACGCGCTCGCCTTCAGCGGCAGCGCTGGCAGCGAGAGCACAGAGAAGTTGCTCGTGAGGTTGGCTATTGCGTAGTAGAACTGCGGCACGGCAACCTGCGTAGCTATGTGCGATGTGAAGCCTGGACCGAACGAGAACGCGTTGCTCTCCAGCAGCATTATCAGCGACACCACCGCTATCACCGCAAGCGCCCTTGTGGCGGGCCTTGCCGCGGCGTGCCCCGCCGCGCTGCCCATCCTCTCGAGCAGGCTCTTCACCCCGAATGCTGCAAGTATCGCCACGGCCATTATGAGCAGTATGTTGAACCTCCCCGGCTCCCTCATCACGTTGAAGAGGGGTATGAAGTGGTACAGGTAATAGAGCGTGGGTATGCCTGTTATGTAAGGGCCTATCTGCAGAAGCGGGCCCAGGGAGAGCCATCCGAATATCACGGCGAAGGCTATCCAGAGCCTGGAGTCCTTCCAGTTCCTGTATATGCCGAACAGCCCCAGTATTATCGCGAGGAAGCCGACGTAGGCTACCCTCTCCGTCGGGTCTGGGGAGTAGAGCATGTTGTATATCCCGCTCGAGCCGCTAAGGCCGTAGAACACCCCGTTATAGAAGCTGGGCACGAAGAACGAGAGCAGGTTGGTGCTCCATATCATGTTGTGCCCTATGTCGTTGCCGCCGTTGGCCACGGATATCCCCCCGGGGGAGAGGACGGAGTTGATTATCGGGACGAAGTTCCACGAACCTATTATGAACGCGATGACGAAGAAGAGCACCATCGATATCAGGAAGTTCTTGCTGAGTATCAGCCTCCTGGTGTTCCTGTATAGCAGGTAAGCAATCACTATGAGTATCAGCACCAGCAGCAGCATCATGCTCTGCTCTACCACCCCCATAAGCGTAGCCAGGGCGAAGCACACCGCCATGCCCGCTATGTTGAGATAGCTCCTGTAGCCGTTGAGGGTCCTGAGAGCGAAGAACACGAAGAGCGGTATCCACTCCAGCTGTATGAAGTCTATGTGGGCCAGCCCCTGCGCTATGTGCACTGAGCTGAAGGTGAAGATGAGGCCGGCGATGAAGGCCGCGTACTTGTTCTTCACTATGTAATCCGCCAGCACGAACATGCCCAGCCCGGTGACCGCGAAGCCGACGAACAGCATCACGTTGTATGCGAACACGAGGTTAACCGCCTGGAACGGCAGCGAGAGGAGCGCCTGCACTGGCGTCTGGGTCCAGTACACCAGATTCACTCCGAACGGCCAGAATATCAGGTTCGTGTAGTATATGTTGGTGTGCAGCGTGAAGGTGGCGTAGTTCACCCACCATATCGACCACAGGTTTATGTAAGAGTCGCCTCCGGTTCCCGGAGTTACCGTGGTGGCGTGCAGTGCGATGG
Organism: Microcaldota archaeon; assembly: GCA_028867285.1. Lineage (GTDB taxonomy): Archaea > Micrarchaeota > Micrarchaeia > Micrarchaeales > Micrarchaeaceae > JAGWFU01. The sequence continues at coordinate 5,894 of JAGWGP010000024.1, forward strand.
GATAAAACATGACCAGCGCGATGAGAAGGTATATCGCCGTGGAGATTATGTGGGTCTTGTATCTCGAGACCAAGCCTTCCTTCCTGTGGTGCGCCTGATTTGCATGCTCAGTATGGTGGTGCGGATGCTCGACGGCCGCATGGCCATGATGCTCATGCTGGTGCTCATGTGCCTCTGCGGCGCCCTGATTAGCCTCCTCTACCATCGAATCATCTACCCTATAATGAGACCAATAAATTATGGTAACAACTATTATAAATGTGCGTGGTAAGAGATTAGCGATACAACGCTAGTTAGCAGGAGCGGTGCGATATGAGCGATTATTCCGACGTCACTGTGATCGTCCCCACGCTGAACGAGGGCGGCAACATCACCAAGCTGATTGGGATACTTACGAAGAGCTATCCCGGGATAAGCGTGATAGTCTCGGACGACGGCTCCAAGGACGGCACCGTCGAGTCTGTCAGGAAGATCGGGAAGAAGAACAGGAGGATCAGGCTGCTGGACAGGAAGAGGGAAAGGATACACGGCCTGACCGCCAGCGTCATAGACGCGGCGCTGATGGCAGACACCGACAAGATAGTCGTCATGGACGGCGACCTGCAGCACCCCCCTGACAAGGTTAGGGAGATTGCGAGGAAGCTCGACAGCTACAACATCGTAGTGGGGGTGAGGACCGCGGTGGAGAACTGGGGCATCCACAGGATAATAATCTCAAAGGGGATGGCCTACCTGGCATACGGCACCTTCGTCATGAGGGGCAGGCCGGTGTGCAACGACATAATGTCCGGCTTCTTCGGCATAAACACCAACCTCTTCAAGAGCATAATAAGGAAGAACAAGGACTCCTTCGTGCCCACCGGGTACAAGGTCCTCCTCGACACGCTCAGGCTCGTAGGCACCGGCGTCAAGGTGGGCGAGGTCCCATATTCCACCTTCAGGGAGAGGGAGTACGGGCAGTCCAAGCTCAGGATGAAGCACATGGCCAACGCGCTAAGCTCAACCTTCAGGTAGGCAGATGCCAGCAAAGAACGAAGAGGTAACGAAGATCGGCGCAAGGACCGCATCCGTAGCCAGCTCCATACTCATAGGCAGGACGTTTGCTCTGGTACTAAGCGGCATAACCTTCGTTATAGTCGCCAGGCTGCTCGGACCAACCACCTACGGGGTATACACCCTGGCCATAGCGATAGCCGGCTTCTTCGGCTCTGTCGGCGACTTCGGCATAGGCACGTCGTTCAACAAGTTCATATCCGAGTACATAGCCAAGGGACAGCACGCGAAGATAGCAGACACGCTCTACAACGGCATGGCGCTCGCGCTCGCGGTAGGGGTGATACTCACGCTCATCACGATAGGACTGAGCGGCACCCTTGCGCAGAGGGTCCTGCACAACCCATCGGACACCTACGTGCTATACTTTGCATCGTTCACGATACTCGCCGGCATACTCTATTCCACCACATACAACGCGCTGGTGGGCTTCAGCAGGGGCAGGCACATAACGTATGTGACCATTGTGCAGACGGTGATGCAGTCGCTGTTCACCCTTGCGCTGATAATTGGTGGATTCGGCGTGGTCTCCCCAATAGTCGGCATAATAGCGGGATTCACGTCCGGGGCGCTGGCGTCCCTATACTTGATATATTCCAGGAACGGCGTGGGCATGGGCGCCATCTCAAGCGCAAAGATGAGGGAGCTGCTCGACTTCTCCGTGCCCATGGCGATATCCAATGTGCTCAACTTCCTTGCGACCAACCTGACATTGATAATCCTCGGCCTGTTCGCAGCGGTTGCCATAGTCGGCAACTTCGGGGTCGCGATCAGGACCTCGTCCATACTCAACCTAGTGATAGACTCGATAGGCATATCCATGCTTCCGCTCTTCTCCTCGACCATATCAGGCAAGGCCAGGGCGGGCCTGGGCATAACCAAGGTATTCAACTATTCGATATACGTCGCGTTCCTGCTCGCGGCGCCCATAATGTTCTCCCTTGCGATACTGTCCAAGCAGTTCACCTACACGGTGTTCAGCGGCACGTATTCGTACGCTCCGATCTACATATCGATAATGGCGATAGGCGTGCTCCTCGCGATAATAGGCGCCTATACCTCAACGCTGCTGATAAGCGCGGGCAAGGTCAGGAAGGTGCTGAAGTACAACGCGGCGGTCGCTGTGGTGCAGTTCGCCTCCATAGCCCTTCTCGTGCCAATGTTCAAGGGCATCGGCTCTGCGGTGCTGCTGTTCCTCATTACTCCCATCCTCACGTCTGCCCTATTCGCGTATGGCGCAAAGGTGAACTTGGGGATATCGCAGAAGATGGGCAGGATCTACAGGACGGTCGTCTCCGCCGCAATAAGCGCGGCATTCCTGCTGCCCCTTGTCTACGTGATGGGCACCCACTACATACCGCTTCTCGTGATCGGGGCGGTGGAGCAGCTCCTTCTTTATCCTGCGGTGCTCGCCAAGCTGAGCGGAATAAAGAGGAAGGACCTTGAGATCCTGACGGACTTCACCGCAAAGATACCCCTGCTCAACTCGGCAGTGGCCGGGCTGGTAAGGTACGCGATGATATTCTTCTGAGCTCAGGAAGAGGCCTTTATTATCTCGTCCAGCACCGCCTTGGTCTCTTCAGGCCCCTCAATCTGTATGCAATCTATGCCGACCGTCCTGGCGGGATAATCGTTTCCGCCCTCGAAAAGGGCGTCGCCTATGAACAGCATGTCCTCCAAGGAGTAGTGGAGATAGCTCTCGATCTTCCTTATCCCATACGCCTTGTCTATGCCCTTCTTTGTGACGTCTATGGAGGTGGTGCCGCCCACACGCACCTCGAACTCGGGAATGATCTTGTCGAGCTCCGCCTTTATCCTAAGCCTCTTTGACTGGTCCGGATCCCAGACGCTCTTCAGCTCTAGCGGGGCCTGCTGGCCCAGCGCAGAGAACGTCATCTGGGTCTCCCTGTCCTCTATTATCTCGCCGTATGTCTTGTCGGGTTTGCTGTAACCGCCCCGCTTCAGGGCCACATCGAAAGCCTCCATTATCCTTTTCTTGTCGGATTCGCTGAGGTTCTCGGCGTATATCTGCCTCCATTCGCCTTTGTCAAATATGTACAGTGCCGTCCCACACGTGGGAAAGAGGTAGAGCTTTCCCATCAGCTTCGGGTCTATATCGAGCGCGGTTATGAACTGCTTTTGGAACTGCCCGTACTTGCCTCCGCTTATCAGGGCGAATGCCTTGTACTTCAGGAGCCTGGCTATCCTGTCTGCCATGCCCCCGTCCATATGGCTCTTGCTCGGCGCTATCGTGCCGTCGAGGTCGGCTATTATTATCCTCTTGGACTTGTAGTCTATGTCTCCCTTTGAATAGATCCTCAATCACTCACCACTCGGCTTCCTGAAAAGGAACTTGAAGTCCGTAAGAAGAAGCTTCACTCCGTCGAGGGTCTTCACCTGCTTCGAGCTGCCTATCCTCTTGTGGTAGCCTATCGGCGTCTCTACCACCTTGAACCCGTTCTTTATCGCCATCACGTTCATCTCCGTCTCTATCCCGAAGAACTGCTCGCTCAGCTGCAACCTGTCGAAGGCGCCCTTCCTTATCGCCCTCAGCCCGCTCTGCGAGTCGGTGAGCCTGAGCCCGTAGAGCAGGTTGGCGGTCTGGGTTATTATCCTGTTTCCCACCTCTATGAACGCCGGCATCGCCTCCCTGTCGAGCCTGTTCAGCCTGTTGCCCAGTGCCATGTCAGCGCCGCCCCTCACCAGCGCCACCGCCTTCTTCAGGTCCCTGGCCTCGTATGTCGCGTCGCCGTCGATGAAGCACAAGATATCCGTCTTCACCTTCCTCGCAGCCTGCACGCAGGCGACGCCCTTCCCCGAGCCCTTCTGCCTCATCACCGTCATGTTCCTGTCCGAAAAACCGACGTTGTCCCTGTCGGCCTCATCCTTGTAAATTACGATGACCTTGCAGTTCTTAAGCTCCTTGAGCACCTGCCTAGCTACCATCCCCACCGCCGGCTCGTCCTTGACCGGTATTATCACGGTGGTGTCTGAGTAATCCATCGAACATACCCTATGCTGGATTGCCTATATACGATTATTAACCCTCGCAAGTATTAAATTGAGTATGCAAGGGCAGCATCAGGAGCATAGGGAAACGAGGGCATTTATAGCCATCGACATACCGCAAGAGGTCAAGGAAAGGCTCAGGGAGCTGCTGGCCTCAAGCGGCATCGAGTCGCTGCGCCCAGTGCACGAAGACAACATGCACCTGACCCTGCTGTTCATCGGCAACCTTGATCCGGCTCTGCTGGAAAAGGCGAGATCCATAGTGTCAGAGCTCCGCGGGAAAAGCTTCAGGGTCTCGCTCAAGGGGCTGGGAACTTTCTCAAGGTCCCACCCCAGGGTGGTGTTCGCAAGGGTGGGGGAGGGCGTCGAGCAGCTCAAGGCGCTGCACTCGGCACTCCACTCCGAGGTAAAGGCCATCGGCGTCGAGCTTGAGGGGAGGGAGTACACGCCACATCTCACCGTATCGCGGCTTGGTCACCTACCCCGAAACCAGCTCGCCCAGCTGACAAAGTTCCTTGACGACAAAGCGGACTTGGAGATAGGCTCCTTCCTTTGCAGTGCGATAAAGCTGAAGAGCAGCATAATCGGCGGGGAGAGGGCGGTGCACGGGGATCTTGCCGTGGCCGAGCTCAGCCCTTGATGGACCTCTCGAACTGGTCCAGGGTGATCGGGGTCTTCAGCTCCCCTGGCCTGTATACCCTGTTCTCCAGCAAGACCTCGAAGCCTATGCCCAGCATCGAGTCCATCGATACGTGCCTCACGTTGGTCCCGAACAGGTCGACCTCGGCAAGAGGCAGCTTCCTGCTCCTTATGAACTCCGATATGTCCCTGATCGAGTCCACCTCCTGCCCCGTCTGGAAACCCATCAGCCTGGCCTCGAGCTTGACCGGCCTGTGGAGCCCCCTCAGGAAGCCGTCGAGCTGCCTTTTCGCATTGTCGTCGAACCTGTAGAACCTGCACACCCCGAGCTCCCTGCTGTCGACGTTGTATACCGTCATTATCGCGTCATAGGTGAGGTTCAGCGCCGCTATGTACCTCTCCCTTGTCAGGTTGTAGGCTAGCGACTCCAGCTTCCCCAGCCCTACATATCTGACGCTGGAATCGGTATCCAGCACGATCCTTGACATATTGGGCCTGGGCTTTGTGCCCCTGTAGTACGGCGCGGCGTTTATGGCGCCTTCTCTGGCCTCGTCCTCGAATATGTCCCCAAAGCTCACCCTCTCACCACAATGAATTTAAATATGCTTATCCATAACACTATCAGCAGATATTTAGCTTTAGCTTATTGTTTAAGCTCTTTGAAAGCAGGCGCAACGCGCCCATACTGTCTCAATGGACTTGAACTTATTAAAGTGAATCGATGAAGATAGAGATACTGGAAGACAACGGCAGCAACATAAGCTTCGCGCTCAAGGACTCCAGCGCCGCGTACGCCAACGCGCTGAGGAGGATAGCGACCAACCACATACAGTCGTTCGCCATCGACAGGGTCACGTTCTACGAGAACTCGAGCCCGATGTTCGACGAGTACATAGCCCACAGGATAGGTCTAATACCGATACACACGCCGAGCGACGGGTA
>JAGWGP010000025.1 GCA_028867285.1 Microcaldota archaeon
GACCTCAGCTTCAGCAACAAGGACGCGACGGTGGTGGAGAGCCCCTTCGCCATAGTGGTCGAGCACGTGCCGTACAAGACCGGAGAGCACACCCACTTCGACCTGGTGTACCTGGCCGAGGTCTCCGGAGGCGAGGTGGCGGCGAGCGACGAGAGCGACGACCTGCGCTGGTTCACCCTCGCGGAGTTCAGGGAGGTGGAGACATTCGCCAACGTGAGGGCCGTGGTTGAGCGCGCGCTGGAGCTCCACGGCGGCAAAATGCGCGACGGCCAAGCCAACTAATATATACCTTCTCGTGCAATTTAATCTGAATACAAGGTCCAGTGATATTTATGGAAAGCGACGACATCGCATTCATGATAATGAAGGAGATAAAGGTCGGTAGATACATCCTGATCGACGGCATACCGTGCAAGGTGGTGGACATAGAGACCAGCTCCCCGGGAAAGCACGGCTCCGCCAAGATGAGGCTTACCGGGATAGGCATCTTCGACGGCCAGAAGAAGACCCTGCTCAAGCCCGCCGATGCCGATGCCGAGGTTCCTGTGATAAAGAAGACGAAGGCACAGGTCGTCTCCGTGACGGGGAACAACGTACAGCTCATGGACTCGGAGACCTTCGAGGTGTTCGAGCTGCCCATAACCGAGGAGTTCCAGGGCAAGATGAACCCCGGCGTCGAGGTGGAGCTGCTCACCGCGATGGGAAGGAGGGCGCTCTCCAGGGTGCTTAGCGCTTAACGCTTAACGGTTGTTTTTATGGAACTGAAGATAACATCTGAAAGGGAGAACCCCCTTCTGAAGAGGAAGGAGATCACCTTCTCGATAAGCCACGAGGCCGCCACAATGTCGAAGGCCGAGATACTGAAGGAGGTCAGCAAGAAGCTCAGCCTAAACCCCGAGAACACGATAGTCATAAAGGTGGACCAGCAGTTCGGCGCCAAGAGCAGCACCGGCATCGCCCACTCATACGAGTCGAGGCAGGACCTGGAGAGGCTGGAGAGCAAGCACGTGCTCAAGAGGGCCGGAATCACGATCGAGGAGAAGAAGCCAGAGGCCAAGAAGGAGGAGAAGGCCGAGGCAAAGGAGGAGAAGAAGGAAGAGAAAAAGGAGTGATTGTTTATGGCTGACAAGAAGGAAGCTAAGAAGGAGATAAGGGCGTACAAGCCAGGAAGGCTGTGTCCCAAGTGCGGCTCCCACATGGCGGAGCATGCGAACAGGACATCGTGCGGCAAGTGCGGCTATACCGAGTTCAAGGCCCAAAACAAGTAAGGTAAATCCGTGGCATCTAGAAGGGCCAGGGGGCCCAGCACGAGACTCAGATACTCATCCTACCTGATATCGCTGATTCTCGTGGCGATCTCTGCCGCGATAGTGGTGTTCTACTCCTACGGCGGCGTGAGCCAGCAGTTCGCCGAGGCCAACCTCTCGATAACCACCTCGCTCTTCTTCCCTTCAATAGTTTTCTCGTACCTGCTCTACAGGAAAAGGACACCGGGCCAGATAATCGGAGAGCTGGGGCTGTCGGCGAGGGGGCTGACCATAAGGAACCTCGCGATAGGGGTGCTGATCTTCCTGAGCATACTGGCGCTTGCGGTGGCGTTCGGCCTGATATCCCAGGATACCGGGATACAACTGCCCACCAACGTCGGTACGCTGCTCTCCGGCATGCCGCTCTACTTCCTAGTCTTCGCCTCAGTAGTGGCCCCGTTCAACGAGGAGATACTGTTCAGGGGATTCCTGGTCGGGAGGATAGGCGTAATACTCAGCGCGCTCCTGTTCGCCGCACCCCACTATGTGGGATACTCATCGGTGTCAGAGTTCGCCGCCGCCCTTGTCTTCGGTCTCATCGCCGGCCTCGTGTTCAAGCGCACCAAGTCGCTCTACCCGTCAATACTGGCGCACGTACTGATAAACGTGCTCGCGGTAATATCATTGTCTCTATAGTGAGCGCATGGCTCCAAGGATAAACGTCGCGTTCGTGGGCGCCGAGTACCAGATAAACGTCGGCTACCTAGCCAGGGTGCTGAAGAACTTCGGAATAAGCAGGATGTACCTGGTCGCCCCCAGGTGCAAGTACAACGGCAAGGAGGCGCTCAAGTACTCCAAGCACGCAAGGGACCTGGTCGAGAAGGCGGTGGTGCGTGCGAGCATAGCACAGCTGCCGAAGACCGACATGGTGGTCGGCACGACCGGCATATGGCACAAGAGCGAGGGCGCCTTCATGAACGTCTACAAGCTATCCGAGTTCGAGAAGCTCCTCGATAAGAAATTCAGGCCCAGGTCGCTCACCCTTCTCATAGGCAGGGAGGGGACGGGCCTGACCAAGGAGGAGCTCAGGGCGTGCGACGCCACTTTCTTCATAGAGGCGAGCAAGGAGTATCCGATACTCAACGTCTCCCACGCCCTCGCGATAGCGCTCTACGCCCTGACCAGGCATTCATTGTCGAGGGAGTACTCGGAGGTGGACTCTGCATACGCCGACCCCAGGGAGATTGAGCGGGTGCAGGTGCTTTTCGACAGGATGATACGCGGCAAGTCAAGGATACGGGACAAGAAATCCGTGTCCATGGCATTTGGTCACGTGATAAGGAGGTCGCGTCCAACAAAGAAGGAGCTCAACGCCCTCTCTGTGGCGCTTTCGGAGAAGAGCTGACGCTCTCCTTCCTTACAACAAACAAGAAAGAGGAAAGGGAAGGGGCCGTTACTTCTGCGGCGGCCTCTTCGTCTTTATGATCTTTATCTTGACCGGCGTGAGCAGGATCTTGTCCTCGCTTATCCTCGCTATGTCCCCGTCGATCTTGTCGGTGTAGTCCTTGAGGTCGTCAACTATCCCCTTCAGGGTGTTGGGCCTCTTGGCCATCTCGCCGATGTTCATCAGTATTATGTTGCCGTCGCCCAGCTCCTTCTTTATCAGGTCGATGTCAGACTGGTTCTGGAGCGCCACCGGTTTTATGTAATGGTCCGCCGGCTCGTGCATCACGTCCACGTTCTCCATCTCGGCCGCGTTCATGTACTCTTCTACGTCTATCTCCTTGCCTGACATTCCTAGGCCCTTCCCGAGCTTGTCAAAAATGCCCATGTTTTCACCATATGTGGTTGTCGCCATACCTATATTGTATAGATTGTTTTAAATACCTTATGTAAATTTCCGGGATTAACGGCACGTCTGCAATCCGAGGGGAAACACAAGGGTTAAATAGATTTTCTGGAATATGGTAAGCGGTTGTTCTGATGCTGAAGCTCAAGAGGGTCTACGAAAAATACGACGTCACGGACGGCAAGCGCGTTCTTGTGGACAGGCTCTGGCCGAGGGGCGTGAGGAAGAACTCGCCCAACGTGGAGCTGTGGCTGAAGGAGATCGCGCCCACCGACGAGCTTAGGAAGTGGTTCAACCACGAGCCCTCCAGGTGGGAGTCCTTCAAGAAGAAGTACATGAGGGAGCTGGAGGAGAACCCCGCGGTTGACAAGCTGCTCGAGATCATGGCCTCCACAGACCCGGTCACGCTGGTGTACTCCGCCAGCGACACCGAGCACAACAACGCGGTCGTGCTGTACGAGTACATAAGGATGAAGCTAAAGGGCCCCAGTGAGTGAGTGGAGTGGGTATTGGTGGACACGAGCTCCATCCTGTTCGGAATGGAATACAGAAAGAGCGCGATAGAGGCCTCCAGGACCAGGTTTCCCGACCTCAAGCCGCTGGTTTCGAAAGGTATAATAAATGAGTTGACCAAATTATCACTTAACAAAGGGAAAAAGGGAGCCGCAGCAAAGGCGGCTCTTGCCGAGATAACTCTTAAAAGGATTGACGTTGAGAGTATAAGCGGCAATGCTGATTCGTGGATTCTTGCCAGGGCGGCAAGGTCGGAAGGCTTGACTGTCGTGACGAACGACACCGAGCTCGCAAGGAAGCTTCTGAACCTCGACGCCTCTGTGTTCAAGATGTCCAGAAACGGGTTTCTCAGCCGTTTCAGCCTTGCGAAGAGCAGCAGATGAAAGGAACAGGTGCAAACCATGTACTACACCCAAACTGTCAAGGACACTTTCAAGCTCCCACCGGGAGACTTCAACAAGAAGATCGAGCAGGTAGCGGAGCAGATACTCCAGAAGAAGTACAGCGGCATGATAGACAAGGAGGCCGGCGTCATAGTCAAGGTTTACAACGTGAGGGACATAAGCGACGGGATGATCTACCCGGGCGACCCCTCCACGCACCACGAGGTCAGGTTCGACATGCTCTCCTACATGCCATACGTCGACGAGATAGTCATCGGCGAGGTGTCGGAGATAGCGGAGTTCGGCGCGTTCGTGAGGATAGGCCCGATCGACGGCCTTGTGCACGTATCCCAGATAACCAACGACTTCCTCTCTTTCGACAAGAAGGCGCAGCAGTTCGCCTCGAAGAGGAGCGGGAGGGCGCTCAAGAAGGGCGACATAGTCTACGCTAAGATATCCACCGTGAGCATGAAGAACTCGGTGAGGGACTCAAAGATAGCCCTGACCATGAAGCCCGACGGGCTGGGCAGGCCGGAATGGGTCGCTGAGGGCGACAGGGCCAAGAAGAGGGAGGCCAGGGGCAGGAAGTGACGATAAGATGATCATATGGACGAGAAGGCGTGCAAGTCTTGCAGGATGCTGATAAGCCACGGGGACACGTGCCCCGTGTGCGGGTCTAAGGACCTGACCAACAAGTGGAGCGGCCAGGCGATAATACTCAACGTCGAGAAGTCGGCGATAGCCAAGAAGCTCGGCGTGAAGGTGAGCAGCACCTACGCGCTCAACATAAAGGCCTGATCGTGATACCATGGCATTCAAGGACGGCGATTTTCTAGAGGTACAGTACAGCGCATGGACCGCTTCTGACGACAGGCTGGTGTCAACCACCGACGAGGCGGTTGCGAAGAAGGCTGAGATATACGACAAGGAGAACACCTACGGCCCGGTCCTCGTGGTTCTGGGCAGTCAGGGCGTGATAAAGGGGCTTGACAGGGAGCTCCACGCGATGTCGCTCAACGAGAGCAAGAAGGTGACGTTCAAGCCCGATGAGGCATTCGGCGAGCGCATAGAGGAGCTCGTCAGGATCATGCCGATAGCAGAGTTCAGGAAGCACGACATAGACCCGTATCCCGGGCTTCAGGTGAACCTCGACAACGTGACCGCCATAGTCAAGAGCGTGAATTCGGGAAGGGTCGTCGTTGACGCGAACCATCCGCTTGCAGGGAGGGAGATAACCTATGAGGTCAGGGTAGTGAGGCAGCTGACCGCAGAGGCCGACAAGATAACCGCACTCGGCAAGACCACCGGGCTCGCAGTTACCAAGGTAGAGCAGAACGGCAAGGCCGTCAAGCTCGGCTTCGACAACAACGTGAAGAAGAACGCCGATTACTTCATGGGCAAGGCCAACCTGATCGCCGGTATATTCACCTACTTCAAGGAGGTCCAGAAGGTGGACGTAGAAGAGGAGTACCTGAGACCGGAGGAGCCTAAGGAGAAGAAGTGAGCCTCCATGGAGGAGAAGACGAAGAGGAAGGTCCTGTTCATAGGCGCGGTCTTCATAGGCCTGATGTTCATATTCTCCTATCTGGGCGTGAGCGGTAACGCGCCCTCCAGCACCTCCAGTTCCACCACCACGGTGGGCCAGGTGAGGAGCTTTTTCGCATCAGGTACGGCCAATGCCACCATAACCGGTTACGCCTCCACGGCCACCCTGGCCATAAACACCAACGCGACTGAGGTCTCGAACGCGATCGCATCGTATCTGTCCTCGATGAGGAACAACGGCACGATACAGAACTACATAAGCGACGGCCAGACCTACGACCTCATACTCGGCAACGTCAGCGCGTACGCCATGCAGCAGATGCTCTACTCGCAGCTCAACTCTACCAACGCTATAACCCTCTCATCCACTGCAAACGCAAGGCTGGTCGGCAGGGCTGACATGTTCGTCGGAAGCCAGGAGCTGTTCGTCCCGATCAACGGAACCTACCAGCTTAACTTCACCCCGCTCATACCTGTTAACTCTCCGATAAGGCTCGGCGTGCAGGCGCTCCTGACCCAGAACGGCCTGGTCTACAACAATCAGGTAACCGTATCCTACAGGCGCTGATCCTAATCTATTATCGCTGCTGCCTTTATCTCCTCCATAAGGGCCTCTACGCTCTGGCTCTCGGTTATGGACGAGAGTGCAGCGAGCTTCATCCTTGCGCTCTTTGCCCTGCCCTGCTTCAAGTCCAGGTAAGCCGAATAATAAAGCGAGTTCAAGAACATATTTCCCGCCATCTCCAACTGCATGAGCCTCAGCTCCATATCCCTTATGTCTCCCGTCTTTGCGTCAAGCAGCAGATGGCAGTACGCCGCCAGCGCTCCCTGCCCCGCCCTCTCTATTGCCGCCAGGCTCTCTTCCGCGCCTCTCAGCTTCCCAAACTTCATCTGGCAGAGGAAGAGCAGGTATCTCTGCCTGAAATCGTCCGTCTTGCCTAGCGAATCCGTGAGCAGCACTATCGCCCTTGCCAGAAGCCTCTTGGATGCCGATATCAGCGCGAGCGATTTGTCCCTCAGGTCTATGTTCTCGTACATGAAGCCCTGCTTTGCGTAGTTGATGCCCCCCAGCACGCTGTTCGAATACCTTATGTAGAGCAGTGCCTGTGCGTAGGCCATCTGTGGGCTCTCCATCTTTTGGTCAAGGGCCTTGTAGGCAGCCAGTGCCCCCGCGAAATCTCCGCCATCGGCTAGCCCCTTTATGTTCGCCAGCGAATTGGCGATGGTCGGCGCCCTCTCCGCGAATTGCTGCATGGTGGAGTCTACTATGTTCTCGCAATACGCGCACAGGGTCATCTGCCCTACTGACAATGTCTCCGTTCCGCAGCACCCGCAAAACAGCCTGTTGGCCCCCGCGAACGCGTTCATGTATCCCATATACGTCTTCTCGTCCATGAACTCACATCTTCCTCAGCACCGCAAAAAGGTGCATAGAGTCGTAGGGCTCAAGGCTTATCCTCTCCTCTATCTCGAACGTGCCCTCAAGCAGCTTCAGCTCCTGCTCGTAGACCTCCTTCGGCCTCCTCGATATGTCTATGCTCTGGGACTTTATTATGAAATAGGCTATGCCGCCCTTCTTCAGGAACCTGCTGTTCGCCAGCAGTATCGCCGCCTGCTCCTTCGCCGAGACGTCCTGGTACATGACGTCCACCGTCCCTACCGTGGCCTCGTAGTTCTTGGTCTGCCTCGCGTCCGAGAGTATGGGCATTATGTTCTCCCTGACGTCGCATAGCTCGAGCAGGTTCCTCATGTTCCTCTCCGAGAGCTCTACCGCGTATATGCTTCCCTCTTCCTTGATTATGTCGCTGACGTGGCTCACTGTGGTGCCGGTCGCTGCCCCCAGATAAAGGACAGCCGACCCTTCCTTGATTGACATGTTCTTCATCCCGTTTAGTATCGCCGCGGCGAGCTTGCTCCTGTAGGGGTTCCACAATCTGTACTCCTCCTTGCCCTCCCCCACCAGCTCCTCGCCGTACACCCTCCTTCCCCTCTTCAGGTTTGCGGTGGCGAGCTTGCCGCCCACTAAGTAGACGCTCTCAAACAGCCGCTTCGCAACCATCCAATCATAAGGGTTTGCAAGCTCAGCTTAAAAATAGTATACTCTATGGACTTCCGTTGCCCAGGGCGTTGTAAGCTATTACCACTACGCCAGAGCCTCCAGCCCCTCCGCTGCCGCTGTTAGTGCCGCTGCCGCCTCCGCCAGTGTTCGGGGTTCCGGGGTTTCCTGGTTGGTTTAGTGGCGCTATCGATGCTCCTCCGCCAATTCCGCCAGCACCCCCTCCGCTGCCGCTCATGCCTCCGCCACCCCCACCGTAATACGTTAGAGAGCCGCTGATGCTGCTTGACACCCCTGCGCCACCATTGCCTGTGCCGCCAAGGCCTAGGCTATTAGAACCGGATGCACCTGCGCCCCCTCCTCCTCCGCCAGTGGGACACTGCCCGTTGCCGCCGCCGTTCCCTTGGCCTGCCGTTCCAGAAGCGCCGCCATAACAACTACCCGAGCAGCCGCCTCCTGCCCCACCACCCCCTGAGCCACCGCTTGTGGCGCAATAGTCCTGTCCACCACAAGATCCCCTTCCGCCGCCTAAGGCGGTTATCGTGCTGAACTGGCTGTTACCGCCATTGTTGTTGGAATTACTGCAAGTGCTTCCTGAGCCCCCCGCACCTACGGTTGCGGTGTAAGCTTGGGCGGTCACCGCGAAATTGTCATTCTCTATGGCTCCTCCCGCTCCTCCTCCACCGCCATACGATCCTGTGGAGCCGCCTCCAGCCCCTCCCCCGCCCACCACCAGCACAGCCACGTTACCACTGCCGGAGACGGTGAAAGTCCCGCTGGATGTGAACGTGCAGATGTCGTTGCCATTGACAACTGTGAGGGTGCCGCCGCACGTGGCGGAGAACTGCGGTGGCATTATGGTTGTTGTTGCAGAGACTGGCTGTGTTGTGGATGCAACAGCAGTGACCTGCCCCACCCTTCCGGTGTTGCCATTCTGTGTCTGGCTGTTGTACTGAATCCAAAGGGAGCCACTAAACTTGGTGCCTATCGTATTTGAGCCCAGCTGGCAGTTGAATATGAGCGGCGTCTTTTGCCCTGGGGCCAACGAGGTCTGTGTTATGCTCTGGAAGCCCGATGGCGACGTCGTGCCGTTGGTGCACGCTATTCCCGTAAGTGTTATAGTCTGCTCTGTCGACTGGGCGAACTGGACTATGAGGTTGCCCGTTGTGTTGAGCTGCGGACTTGTGCACAGGTAGCCAGTGCTGGCAAGGCAGGATGTGCTGAGTAGGTTGACACCACCCCCGAACACGCCCAATTGGTAGAGTATTGCCAGCGCGACGGCGATGACAAGTATGGCCCAGCCGTAGGTCATCAGGTACTCCATTGCGGACTGTGCCCTCTGCATGGATATCACTGGCATGGCAAAATATAAATATCGAGCAGCGGCTGAGGAGCGAGGGTGGGGGCATCAGATGTGCGCTTAAGCCTTGAGCGCGGCCATCGCGTAGTAGACTAGCCTCTTGGTGGTCCTGTACCGTCCGGTCAGCCTGTTCTTCGCAGCCTCGTACAGCCTGTGCCTCTGCCCGGAGTCGGCCTCGAACGCCTCCCCGGAATCCATCTCGTCCTCCTCTTCCTCAAGGTTGGACACCTCAACCGATATGTCGGCCGGCATCCTCACCTTGTTGGCGAGATATCTCACCGATACGTCGGTGGGCGGCTCCCTCTTCGTCCTGGCTATGAGCAGCGCCTTGAGCACGCGCTCCCTCGCCTTCCTGTAGAGCAGGCTGGCCACTGCGTCCTCCTTCAGCCTCTCGTACCTCTCGCCCAGCTCGAGGTCCCTCACGGCCCTGGCCATGAGCGCCCGCACCTTTCGTACTCCCATCCTCTCACCCAATAACACAACATATAGCAGGCTTAAATAGTTTCTCTGCAGTAATGGCTAATGCGGTAGACATTCGTGTAAGGCGAGTGCACCTTCCGACGAAAAAGGCGATCAAATGGCCGACGGCCCGTTGACAGGCAGGCTCGTCCTCGAGCTCATCAAGGCGTCCAACAGCTCGGCTGGGGACGACGACGCTGCCAGAGCCTTCTCATCCGTCATCTCTTCCACGTTCGGCATACCCAGCGTCGCCATATCGGCGCTCTACAGGGACGACAGGGAGAGGAAGACCACCGCCCTGCAGGACTACGTGATAAACACCAGGAAGCCATTCGTCGACAACCAGCTCAGCGAGTACTCGTCGTTCCCGGAGCTGATAACATACAAGAACTCGGGGTTCACGAGCTGCGCCATACTCCCGATCTTCAGCGGCGGCAGGGCCGCCGCGCTCGTCGAGCTGCTCTCCAACGACCAGGGGCGATTCACCGACGACATGATCCAGGGGCTGGAGCTCGCCTCTAGCATAATCGGCGTGGCCCTGCTCTACAAGTACGAGAGCGCCAAGAACGTGAGGATCGCCAACTACTTCAACAGCGCGTTCAGCTCCCCAGTGCCCCAGATGCTCGCCTCCATAGACGGCTCTCTCGTCAAGTCCAACAAGGAGGCGCTCAAGGTGCTCGACATAGGCAGCATTGAGTCGGCCAGCCTCGGCACGCTGTTCGGGCTTGACGCCGGCACCATATCCGCGCTGGCCAAGGGCTCGATGGTCAAGGCGAGCTCGGGCAGGGAGGAGATGAGGATGTTCGCGCTCTCCGCAAGCATGATAAGCGAGCGGCTGATGCACGTCTCGGCCCAGGACATAACCGAGCTCGAGGAGATGGCGCTGATCCTCAGCTCCATGGGGCGCGAGTCCAAGGTCGGGGTGCTCTGCCTCGACAGGTCGCTCAACATAAGCTGGGCCACAGACAGCATCGAGAACCTGGTGGGCTACAAGGGCGACATCATGGCAGGCAAGAGCTTCATAGAGATGGTCGCCGAGAGGGACAGGGACGAGCTCAGGCACAGGCTCGAATCGCTGACCGAGCGGCAGCCCAGCGCATCAGGCATCTTCGGCATGATAAGCAAGGACTCGATACCCGTCGGCATAAGGTACGTGGTGACCAGGTGGGTAAACGGCTGCATAATGGTTTATGCGGACGCCGAGGCCGAGGCGTACGTGAAGGGGATAAGGTCCTCGCTCCAGGACTTCATAGACAGCAGCTCGGACATAGTGCTCACAATAGACGGGATGGGCCACATAACCGGCAGCAACTCCCCTGTGGAGGCCGTCCTGCATTATCCAAAGGCGGAGCTGATAGGCAGGGAGATAAATTCGCTCTATTTTGACCCCGCGGTAATAGACAGGGACATAACCTACGTCAAGAACGGGGGCAAGATAGACAACTCCTACGCGGACCTGATATCCAGGGAGGGCTCGCCGGTCGCCGCCGTGCACTCGATGAGGGCGTTCAAGGACGGGGACGAGACCACCTACCTGATCGTGGCCAAGGAGCTCGAGACCGGCCGAAAGCTGAGGGACTGGGAGAAGATGATGGGAGAGATGGAGAAGACGATAAACTCGCTCAAGAGCACCGGCGAGCTCAAGGCGCAGTTCATATACAACATATCCCACGAGCTCAAGACCCCGCTCACCAACATAAAGGGCTTCTCCAAGCTTATGCTCGAGGGCGACTTCGGCCCGCTCAACCCCGAGCAGCAGCAGTACCTGACCACGATACTCGACGAGGCGGACAGGCTCATGGTGATAATACAGCAGGT
>JAGWGP010000026.1 GCA_028867285.1 Microcaldota archaeon
TCGCTCCGAACTCCCTTATCAGCTCAGATGGGCTCCACTCGGTCTTGTGCCCTTTCTTGGAGTATATGTCGTGCATTATGTCGGTGAACACGTCCTCGAGCTTGTTGCCATACTGCTCCGTGCCTATGAACACGTTGCCCAGCCTGTACACGCCTAGCTTGTGGAGCTGGGTGTCGTCCACGTTGAACGTTCCCATGCTGTACTTGCCACCGAACGCCCTGGCTATGTCGTGGTCCAGCGTCCCGCATGTGGTCATTATGGCATCGAAGTGCTTCGTGGCGCTTGCGAGCACGCCCCTGAGCCCGGTGGACACCACATCAGCAGGGAAGGAGAGGAAGTTGTATGAGTTCTTGTCCTTGAGCATGCGGTCGGTTATGTCTATGGCCTCCACCATGTGCTGGCCTGAGAATCCGCCCATCTTTCCCATGGCCTTTATCAGGTCCGCTACCTTCATACCCTTCTTCAGCCTTATGTCTACAACATCCTCAGCGAGCATGTCCTTCTTGGTTACCATATTACCACTGCGCGTTCCAGTGAGGAATTGGGATTGGGCTTATTTATGCATTATCGTTCGGCCGCGGAGGGACAGCTTTTTATCTTTTTGCAGTTAAATGGTAATCGCGACTAGTGGTGATTTCATGCCTGAGGTTATGAGCAAGGACGATGAGGAGATATTGCGCTTTATCGAGAGCGCAAAGCCGAAGATTTACGTTATAGGAACAGGGGGAAGCGGAAGCAACACCGTCTCCAGGCTGCAGAGCGTGGGCGTTCAGGGCGCCACTCTGATTGCCATGAACACCGACGCTGCCCACCTTGTCAAGGCGAAGTCCGAGAGGAAGCTTCTTTTGGGTAAGAAGCTCACCAGGGGCCTTGGCGCCGGAAGCGACATAAGGGTAGGAGAGGAGGCTGCTGTCGAGAGCAAGGAGGAGATAAAGCACCTGCTCGGCGACGCGCACCTCGTGTTCATAACATGCGGGCTTGGAGGTGGGACCGGAACCGGATCCATAGCCACGATAGCGCAGCAGGCCAAGGACGCGGGCGCTCTCACAGTTGCGATAGTCACACTTCCGTTCACGAGCGAGGGAAAGAGCCGTATGAGGAACGCTCTCGAGGGCCTTGCCAAGCTCAAGAGGGTCACGGACACGGTGATAATCATACACAACGACAAGCTCCTCAGCGTGGCACCCGACCTGCCGCTCAACATGGCTTTCAGGGTGAGCGACGAGGTTCTTGCCAGCGCCACCAAGGGAATAGTGGAGATGGTAACCAAGCCCGGAATGGTCAACATAGATTTCGCTGATTTGAGGACTGTCCTGAAGGACTCCGGCTACGCGGTCATCGGGACCGGCGAGGGCATAGCGACCAACGGCGGCACGAGCAGGGCCGTGGTTGCGCTAGAGAACGCGATAAAGAGCCCGATGCTGGATGCCGACCTGTCCAACGCCAAGAAGGCGGTGATAAACATCGTAGGGGGCGAGAGCCTCACCCTGAGGGAGGCGGAGACCGTGTTCCAGGACGTATCCGGAAGGATAAGCAGCGACGCGCTTCTGAAGTGGGGGGCAAGGATAGACCCCGAGATGCAGAAGGACGCGCTGCGCGTGATGCTGGTGATAAGCGGTGTCGAGTTCCCCGAGTACTCCCCAGAGGGCATATCCAAGAGGCTCAAGGAGATCGAGGAGATAGACCTGGACCAGATGTTCGAGGAGGAGCAGGGCAAGAAGGCCTGACCTCCATCTCTTCTGAATCGCTGGCTCTTCTGCGATATGGGCTTACATATAGTTAGGTTTGGGTGGGCAGATGCGAAAATCCTCACGGAGTGGTAAAAAATCAGGCGCTGAAGTCAGCGCAAGCCACGTGAGGCTGATATTCGCGCTTGTGATAATAGCGGTCTTCCTTGACGTGATAGACTTCTCGGTGGTGAACGTAGCTGTGCCGTCCATACGGGCGCAGTTCCACTCCTCGCTGGCCGACGTGCAGTGGGTCATAGGCGCGTACGGGATAACTATGGCGGGCTTCCTCCTTCTCAGCGGCAGGGCTGGCGACATATACGGACAGAAGAGGCTGTTCATATCCGGTGTGCTGCTCTTCGTGGTCTCCTCTCTGGCGGCTGCCCTGGCCCCGTCTCTGATAGGCCTTATAGTATTCAGGGGGATACAGGGGATAGGCGCGGCCATATCCTCTGTGACGGCGTTCGCGATATTCATGGCGCTCTTCCCAGAGGGCAGGGAGAGGAACCGCGCGCTCGGCGTTTTCATAGCGGTGCTCTCAGGGGGCTTCGCCGCCGGTGCGGTTGCGGGCGGTGCGCTGACCACTCTTTTCGGATGGAGGTCGGTGCTGCTGATCAACGTGCCGATAGGGCTGTTCGCCGCGACTCTGATACAGAGGTTCATGCCCAGCCTTCCGGGAAGGAGCGATGCCAAGCATCTTGACCTTCCAGGGGCCCTGGCGGTCACCCTTGGCCTTATGCTGCTTGTGTACGCGCTGACCGTGGCGTCGAGCGACGGCATTTCATCCCTGCAGACGCTAGTTCCGCTTGGCCTGGCAGTGCTCATGCTGGCCTCGTTCGTGGCAATAGAGTCGCGCTCCCATGCGCCGCTGATGCCGCTCAGCTTCCTGAGGCGCGGCGTGGTGCTCAAGGCCAATGTCATAGCCATAATAGTCGCCTCCATAGTGGGCGGGACCGGCTTCCTTGTCACAATATACATGCAGCAGGCCCTGGGCTACTCGCCGTTCTACGCTGGCCTGGGCTTCCTCCCTCCAGCGATGATATTCCTGGTAATAGGCGGGTGGGGCACATCCTGGTTCACGGACCATCTGGGCCTCAGGAAGACCCTGCTGCTCTCCACCGCGCTGATAGTGGCCGGCTCGGCGATACTCACACAGCTCTCCCCCAAGTGGGGCTACATAGGCATGCTCCCAGGCATCCTTATATGGGCGCTCGGTGCTGCCATGGGCTTCCCAGCTTTCAACCTGGCTGCTATAGCCGGGGCGAAGCGCGGGGAGGAGGGGCTCGCCTCAGGGCTGATAAATACGTCCCAGCGTCTGGGATTCCCGCTTGGCCTGGCAGTGTTCGTAGCAATCGCCAGCGCCGTGGATCCGACGATAAGCGCGGTGTCCAACTCTGCCAGTGCTATAGCCGGCTTTGATTACGCCTTCCTCGCTGCGGCGATACTTGGGATGCTCGCCTTCGCCATATCCATGCGCATAAAGATGGAGGGACCGCTCAAGAAGGACCTTGAGGGCATGGGCTCCGAGGTTGCAGAGACCGGCTTCCTGTAGAAAGAGTCACTTCCTGCCCTTCTTCATCGCGTCCTTTATCATCTTCTTCGCGTCCTCAGCTCCCAGCCATCCCCTGGTCTTGACCCACTTGTTGGGCTCAAGCTCCTTCATGTGGTCGAAGAAGTGGGTGACCTTGTTCCTGAACGGTTCGGGCAGGTCGTTGACGTCCCTCATGCCGGCAAACAGGGGGTTAACCTTTGCCTTGGGCACCGCTATTATCTTGTTGTCTATGCCCTCCTCGTCCTCCATCTTGAGGACCCCGACAGGCACTACCTCTATGTATGTGCCGGATGCGAGCGGCTTCTCGCTCATCACCATCACGTCAAGCGGGTCGCCGTCCTTGCCCAGCGTTCCGGGTATGAACCCGTAGTTGGTGGGGTATGCCATGGAGGTGTAGAGGAATCGGTCCACCTTGAGCACGTCGTTCTCGAGGTCGTACTCGTACTTTATGTCAGACCCCATCGGTATCTCTATGTAAGCGTTCACCAGTTCCGGCGCGTCCTTGCCTGCTGTGAGTTTCATCTTTTCACCGCTAATGAATGTGATAAAAGCTATTTCTTACTTTCCCTCTGCTCCGCCATTACCTCGGCCATCTCCGCCACTCCCCTGAGCACTATGTAGATCACGAGCAGGGCGATGAGCAGGTAGCCTATCCAGAGCGGATAGTTGGAGATATAGACCAGCATGAGGTAGGAGAAGGTCACGAACTTGACCACGTTTATCCCTCCCCTCGCGAGATTGGAGGAGTAGACAGCCCTGCCTATCCATGTCCTCATCTTGGAAGAGGTGCCCCTCGCACCCATGAACGCGTCGGTCACGGAGTGCCTGACTATGATTATCAGGATGACGAAGAGCGGGACTATGTGCAGGAAGAGGAAGAGCACCCATAGCGCGTACTCCGTTATCCTGTCCCCTGCTATGTCTATCCTCGGGCCAAAGGCGAAGCTCTTCTCTATCCCCTGCTTGAGCGCCTTTATCGCCTTTGCGTTAGACCTGTCGCCTAGCGCGTAATGCAGGTACTCCATGAGGCCTACCTTGCCCTTGCTCTGCTGCCTCAGCGCCAGGTAGCCGTCCACGCCGTCGAGCGCGAGCGAGATGGCGAACATCGCGATTGGTATCGCGGGGTTCACCTTGAGTATCACCAGGTACAGAGCTGCGAACAGTATGAGCAGCCTGATGACCGTTGCCTTGTCTGCGTCCCTCATGTTAGCCCTTTTTTGGCGGCTCTATCTGTGCATTCTCCTTGCCGCCGTCAGTAGGCTTTGTCGGAGAAGGTTTATAGAGCATTTGCTCCGACACCCGCCTTGAGAACTCTCCGGTCAGCACGTCCGACGCCTTGAACAGCCTTATGTCCTTTATGCCGGTGTACTTGTCTATCCTCTGGTCGTTTACCACGAATATCACGGTGTCGTACTTGGGCCTCCTCCTCGCTATCATCCCCATCGTATCCTCGATGGACTTAGTCCCTGTCTCGTACTCTACGGCCACCGGCTTGCCATTTATGCGGCACTCGAGATCAGGGTTGTTGGCGTTGCCCACTATCCTGTTCGGCACACCGATTGAGTCTAGCGCCGCGGCTATCTTGCTCACGTAGACCTCGTGCTCTATGCTTGGCGTGGCCTTGGGCCTCATCAGCCAGGTCTCGAAGTCGGGACCCCGGCCCACGTCGAAGGAGGAGAGCTGGCCAGATATTATCGCGTCGTCTATCGGGGCGTCGTCTGTGAGCCCTACCGCCTCCCTGAGCTCCTCGAGCCGTATTGGCCTCTCGGCAAGGCTGCCCATGTCGATTACCTCGGGGCGTGCCACGACCTCGAGCCTTTCCGGTAGTATGGTCCTGAACACCGTGGGTGACCTTATCCTGGTGCTTACCACCATAGCCTCGTGCTTGCCCAGGCGGGCCAGCCTTGATGTGATAGCCTGCGCCCTTGACGCGTCACCGTTGGCCAGGAGCTTGGACGTGTAGGCGATCTCCTGCGGCTCCCTGGAGTAGAAGGCTATGAACGTCGATGCGTTGGCGGTGACCTGCCTGTTCAGCTTCGATGCGGCGTGGGTCACGACTACCACCCCCACCCCGTACTTCCTGCCCTCCTCTATGAGCTTGGTTATCTCCGTGCCCTCGTCGGTGTTGCTTATCAGGAACTGGGCCTCGTCTATCATTATGTACAGCCTGACCCCGTGCTCTATGGGCTTGCCGTGCATCGTCGAGTACAGCCTCTTGAGCAGCTCCGTTATGTAGATCATCCTGCCCTCCCCGCTCTTCATCCCAGATAGCGAGAACGAGCTTATGCCGTTGGAGAGCGATTCCATGCCGATCGCGTTCCTGTTGAATGCAGGGGTGTTGAGCAGCGAGAGCCTGTCCCTGAGGTGGACCAGCGTGTTGGTCTCCGATGCCGACTTGGAGTGGTTTATGAACACCGCCAGCTCGGATATAAGGTCCTTGACCGTGGGCTGTGACTTGAGGGTCGTGGACTGCCTTGACGCGGCGCCGAACTTCCTGTAGGTGTACCAGAGGCACTCGCTCAGCTTGGTGGCCTGTATGTATCCCAGCGAGTAGGTGTTCCTGAACAGGGCGGTGAGCTCGGATATCCTCTCGCCGACCGTGGCCCCGTCAAGGTCCAGCAGGTTTATCCCCGACCTGGAGGCGTCCCTGACGTAGCCGCCGAGGGAGG
Source organism: Microcaldota archaeon (assembly GCA_028867285.1). Classification (GTDB taxonomy): domain Archaea; phylum Micrarchaeota; class Micrarchaeia; order Micrarchaeales; family Micrarchaeaceae; genus JAGWFU01. The sequence continues at coordinate 5,949 of JAGWGP010000026.1, forward strand.
TGATGGTGCCGCTGTGCTCGTTGTGGGGGTCGAACACTATGGCCGCAAGCCCAGCGTTCCTTATGTCGGAGAGCATGGACCTGAACAGCGTGCTCTTGCCGAAGCCGCTCATCCCGGTTATTATTATGTGGGGGTTGGCCTCGGCTGCCGGGTCTATGTATATGGTGCCGCTTCTCTTCTTCCATGAGTTGTTGAGCTCGGACTCGATTCTCGGCATCGCGCCGTGCCTGTAGGTGAACCCGCGCTTGAGCACGAGCGAGCATACGGCGTCGCCAAGCATTAGGCGAAAGCCCGCCGTCTCCTCTTGTTCATTTTTGAGCAGTTTTCGTATGGTTTTGAGTATTATGTTCATCTGATCACCGATCTGAAGAAGCTTTAAATAGGGGCCGAAAGGCTAAAATATGGGGAAATACAATGGATATTGGATGGGCTGGATTGGTCTTTGGATGCCTGAGGCAAGCGTAATGAATGGTGAGACCGCGGACATGGCGCCTAGGCTCTCCGATATGGGGAGGAGCGCGCACATGCTCAGGCACGACAAGAGCAAGTGGGAATACTATTGGAAGCGCAAGCCGGAGGGTTACAGGTGCAGGGACACCACACAGTTCATAAGGGACAACCACTTTGAGGGCGCCGCCCTCTGCGAGCTGGGCAGCGGCGACAGGGGAGACGACAGGGAGGGCGCCTTGGGGCCGAACTATTTCGGCATAGACATATCGTTCACTGCGTCAAGGAAGGCTCTGAAGACCCACCCGAGGGCAAACATCGTCAATGCCGACATAAGGATGCTGCCGTTCAGGGAGGGGGCGTTCGACGTGGTTGTCGCCTACGAGGTGATGCACAATGTCGGGCTTGACATCCGCGCCGCCGTTGCGGAGATGTCACGGATAACCAGGGGGCTCGCGATATTCAACGTGAGCGACAGGAAGAACATACCCGAGGAGATAACGCAGAACCGGATCAAGGGCCATAACTGGAGATGCATCGAGCTTGATTGCTGCCTCCAGACCGTGCCCGTGGAGAACGGAAGGCCGAATCCGGATGCCTCGGTGCTCTACTTCAGCGAGGAGCCGTTGAGGAAGATGGTTGAGGGGATGGGATTCGAGAGGGTGGTGACCCAAGCCTCCACAGTGAGGGGTAGGGTCGTTGACGTGGAGGACATAACAGTTTATGCGGCGAAGAAGGACGACATGATAAAGCTGGTATGACTATGATGCGCGATATGGCCAATTTTGGCGGTAAGAGAGTGATCAGGGCCACTTCAGGGACGGAGGTGGTGGGGGTCAGCGGCGCCCAGCTTGCCGAGGACAAGAGCTACTGGGAGACCCAGTGGAGGGAGTGCCCCGATGAGATACGCTGCTACACCGCATCGCACCTCGCGGACAGGCTGACCCTCAGGGGAGCGACCATGCTTGAGATAGGCTGCGGCGACAAGAACCACGAGGACAGGAAGCTCGACGGGTTCTTCTACGGCGGGGACCTGGCCCACAACGCGGTGGTCAGCGCGAAGAATGCGCATCCCGGGGCCCAGTTCGCCAACTTCGAGGCCACCAACATGCCTTTCAGGAACGGCTCCATGGACCTGGTGGTGGCCTATGAGGTCATCTTGCATCTCGGCTTCAACACGTTCAAGGGGCTGCGGGAGATGATTAGGGTGGCGAGGGACGGGATAGCCTTCACAGTGCTGCATGAGGATTCCATACCAGAGCATATCGCGTCAACCCACAAGCCGAACAAATTGCACGTAGTGCAGTTCGACGAGTGCAAGGCGGTCATGAGGGAGAAGGGCGGCTTGAGGCTGTTCAGGCGCCCGGATTTCAACGACATGAACAGGGACACGGGCCTCTTGTTCTTCAACGAGCAGAACATAAGGAGCACGCTCAAGGACATGGGGATGGACCAGATACAGGTGTTCCTGCTGAATACAGATGAGGATAGGGGCATAAGGACCATTGAGGAGGGATCCGATGCCAGAAGGGACATGATGGAGGTGTTTGCCTTCAAGGAGGGAGTGAACCTCACTATTGGATGAGCAGATGGCGCACGAGGAGGACGAGATTGTAGACATATTCGACAGGGACATGAACCCGCTGGGCGTGGCTAGCAGGAGGGTCGCGCACGAGTACGGGCTGTGGCACAAGAGCTTCGACTGCTTCATCGTCTCCTCAGCCAACGAGGGGGAGATGCTGCTGCAGAGGAGGGGGAAGAACAAGACGCTGTACCCGAACCTGCTCGATGCCACGTCCTCGGGCCACTACCAGAGCGGCGAGGGCTCAGAGGCCGCGGTGAGGGAGATAGGGGAGGAGCTCGGCGTCAACGTGAAGTTTGAGGAGCTGGTCCATATGGGCATAAGGCTCGACCTGTCCAGATACCACACCTCGTTCTGCGACGTCTTCCTTCTGAGGAGGGACACTCCGCTGCTGGAATACGGACCGAGCAGGGCGGAGCTGGACGGAATCGTGGCCGTGGGGATAAGGGATGGCATGGAGCTGCTCTCTGGCAAGACCAACGAGGCCACGGTGAGGTGCACAGAGCTCGACAGGGCGTCGGACAGGTGGGTGGAGAGGAAGATAAGGATAACCAGGATGGACTTCATCTACTATGTCGACAACTACTTCTACAAGGTATTCGTCGCTGCCGAGAGGTTCCTGGATGGCAAGCGCGTACTGCCGATATGAGCGAATCCAGGAATCGGTTATTTATTCCTTGCCGTTGAGGTCTAAACCATGAACAGGAACGGGGCTTTGGGAATAGTGGTAGCGGTGATAGTTATCATCGTGATAGCGGTTGCGGTTAGCTCCCTATCAGGCAGTGCGGGTACCGCAGTGGCATCGGGAAAGAACGGAACCGTTGCGGTGCTGCTTACTGACCCGCCGCAGGTTCCGGCAGGAACCCAGAGCCTGGTGGTGTCGTATTCTGCAGTGCAGGTGCATGTGAACACGGAACACTCTGGCCAGCCCAACCCAGCATGGATCAACGCCTCGGGCAGCGGATCCCTTAACCTGATGTCCATAGTGAACCTGAGCCAGACCATAGCCGCAGCAAGCATATCGAACGGCAGCACAATAGATATGGTAAGGTTCAACGTTAGCGGCGCGGTGATAACGATTAATGGCACTGCTTACAACGTGACGATCCCTAGCGGAAGGATAACGGCGCACGTGAGCGAGAACCCGATGGTAAATGGGACAACCGGACTTCTGCTCCAGATGAATCCCACGGTAGCTAGCATATTCACCTCCAACTCCACGGTATTCGTGCTTGTGCCTTCGGTAAGGGCGATAGTGGTCGGCAGCGGCGTCCATGTGCAGGTGGGGGCCAGGGCCAACCTGAGCAGGGAGGATTCGGCCAGGCTCAACGAGTCCGGCGCCAACATATCCATAACTGGCCTGTCATTGGGGGTCTCTGGGAACACCACGACGCTCTCCGTCACGGTAAGGGACAACTCCAACCAGAGCGTATTGATCAAGCACATGACCATATTCGGCAACCTGTCGGCCTCGGTGAGCACGCCGGCGGTGACCAACACCACCAACAGCGTGGTGTCGCGATTGCTTGCAAGGCTGAAGAACGAGTCCGTGTGCTCCAACGCTAGCGGAATCGGAACGTTGCACATAAGAGGAGGGGATAATGGGACGGTTGAGGTGGTGAACTCCAGCTCTAACTCTAGCGTGCAGACAGAGCTTCCGGTGCAGGACAGGCCTGACTTCGCCAACTTTAGCGGGGGCATAGGAGCCAACGTCTCCGCAAACGCATCTTCGGGGCAGGAGGGAGAGGGATCCAACAGTACCGGAGGGCAGAACGCCAACGCAACAGCATCGGAGCACGCAAACGCCACTGAAATGTCAAATGAGAGCACGTTCCACGCCCATGAGTTCGGCGACTTCAACGCGAGGCTGAACTCCAGCGTGTGCAGCTCTGCCGCACTTCAGGCGATAGCGGACCGCGTGCAGTCGGGTGGCGAGGACTTCGGGGAGCAGATATCACACCTCCAGGAGCACTTCCGCATGCTGCCGATGGCAGTAACCTCTGGCGGCGGCCTAATCATAGCCTCCGGCGAGGACGGCTTCGACAACTCCAGCGTGGGATACTCGCTTGCAGCGGGACAGAGCGTGACGCTCAATTTCACGGGCGAGCTTGCTGCGGCGCAGGGCCACATGCTGATAACCCCGCAGGCTGGCAGGAACTACACCATAGGCGTGGGGGGCGAGGATGGGGCGATGGCGAGGGCCAACGTGACCGCGATGGTGGGCTGATGCCCCCTCGCGCCCTGGGCAGAACAGATATAAACCCAGCCGACGCAATTATTATACATGCCAGGGTGGCGGAACCCGGTTAACGCGCCGGTCTTGAATTCTCAGAATCTCAAGAGCTGATTAGTGATGCGACAGGCAAACCGGTGCCCGCAAGGGCTTTAGAGTTCAAATCTCTACCCTGGCGAATGTGGTTTAATGGCTAGGCCTCACGGGAAATCCATGGCAAGTTGGCTTACCGTCTCGGTGGCTTTGGTGGTGGTTGGCATAGCGGCAGCTTACGTGTTCTCACCAGGGAGGATCGGGGAAACCGGAAGCAACACCTTAACGGTAAACGGTACGACTTATACCTTGGGAGAGCTGCAATCCTATTACCCCGGCCAGAGGGTGAGCAACTTCCTAATTCAACGGATAGGCAATGATAGCGTTACGGGGTTGATTTATGTGGAGTACCCTCTGGCGGCCGCAAACGGCACCCCGATTACCCTTCACCTTGGCGCAACTGTCGGGTACAACTGTGACGGCACCATGGAGATGTTTGTGGGAACGGACCGTGGTTCGGCCACCTTTGTGCATGCATCGACAGGACCAGTGAAGGGCGGATGCCCGATATGAACTTTGATCAACATGAGGATAAGTGTGACCGTGACCCCTAACGCCAAGAAGGCATTGGTGATTGCCGTGGGGGATATGGGTTATAAGGTGAAGGTTGATGCGCCGGCGACAGGCGGACGGGCAAATTCACGGCTCGTGGAGGTGCTGGCCGACCACTTTGATGTCCCGAGATCGCGGGTTAGGATAGTAAATGGCCTGTCAAGCAGGAGGAAGGTTGTCGAGATATCCGGCTAGTTTACGGGAACATCCCCTTCTTCATCCTTTTCACTGAATCCTTTAGCTGCTTCCTTATCGTGCCAGCTGTCTCCCCTCTCCTGAAGCTCTCCTCGATCGTCTTCTGCATTATTGATCCGCCGATC
>JAGWGP010000027.1 GCA_028867285.1 Microcaldota archaeon
GCCTCGTAGAAGTCGGCCATCGGCTTTCCGGTGTATATTATGACATCGGCATAGTAGCCGCTTATCTTGTAGTCCTTGACCAGCCTGGCGGACCTCTGCTCGGGCAGTTCCGGCATCCTCCCCTTCAGCGAGCTGACGAACCCCTTGCTGAGCGTGACCATGGGGAGGTCCGGGTCGAATATGTATCCGTAGTCCTCCTCGTACTCCTTCTTCCTGAGGCTCTTGGTGGTCTTCATCTCCGCGTCAAAGTGCCTGGTCTCCCTCTGTATCTCGACCTCCATGCGCTTGAGGCCCTGCTGCCTCACTATCTCGTAGTTGAGCGCCTTCTCGACGTTCTCGAACCCGGTTATGTTCTTCACCTCCACTCGCTCACCGCCGTCTATGGAGATGTTTGCGTCCACCCTGAGCGTCGCCTCCTTTCCCGAGTCGTATACGCCGAGGTGTTCGAGTATGGACGAGAGCTGCTCGAGGAACGCCCTGACCTGCTTGGGGCTCGTGAAATCAGGCTCGGTGACTATCTCGGCGAGCGGCACCCCCGCCCTGTTGTAGTCCATGTGGACGTACTCGGATGAGGTTATGTCGCCGCCCACGTACATCAGCTTGGCGGGGTCCTCCTCTATGTGCACCCTCCTTATCCTTATCTTCGCCTCGCCGACAGTGAGGTAGCCCTCCGTCACGAGCGGGGCCTCGTACTGGGTTATCTGGTAGTTCTTCGATAGGTCGGGGTAGAAGTATGTCTTCCTCGAGAAGAATACCGTGTCCGTGACCTTGGAGTTGAGCGCGAGGCCTATCATCAGCCCGTACTCGAGCACCTTCCTGTTGAGCTTGGGCTTGGACCCGGGGAAGCCCAGGCATATCGGGCAGGTGTTCTGGTTCGGCTCTGCGTTCCTGTGGTCTGTGCTGTCGCTGCAGAATATCTTGCTCTTCGTATCGAGCTGCGCATGGACCTCAACGCCGATCATAACGCTCATTGCAATCCCTCGATTATCTGGGAGAGCCCTATGAGCCTCTCCTCTGCGAAGTGATCGCCTATCAGCTGCATCCCTACGGGCAGTCCGTCTATCCTGCCCACAGGCATTGATATGGTTGGCAACCCGCACATGTTTGGCGCCGTGGTCATCATGTCCATGTTGTATGTCTCTATGGGGCTCATCTCCGCTATGTCAGAGAACCTGGGCGCGAGTATGGGCATTGACGGGGTGATTATGGCGTCAAAGTTCTGGAAGACGGACTTGAACTCCCTGATTATCCTGGCGCGTACCCTCATCGCCTTTATGTAGTAAGCCTCCCTGAACCCGGACATCCTGGCGTATGTGCCGAGTATTATCCTCCTCTTCGCCTCTGTGCCGAACCCCTCGCTCCTCACCTTGGAGAAGTACTCGTCGAAGTTCCCCTTGAGCTCGCCCTGCATGCCGTACCTGAGGCCGCAGAACTTTGCCAGGTTGGTCGATGCCTCGGTTATCGCTATCATGTAGTATGCGGGTATGGAGTACCTGGTGAACGGCATGTCAACCTGTTCCACGGTCATGCCCTCGGACTCGAGCCTCTCCGCTGTCCTGATCACGAGCTCCGCGACCCTCCTGTCTGTTGTGCTGAGGAAGTACTGCTTGGGTAGCGCTATCCTGGGCTTGTCCGGGGATGCCGACTTCGTGAAATCAGTAGTGTTGAGGTTCGCGCTGGTCGAGTCCATCGGGTCGTAGCCCGATATCACGGACAGGCCCAGCGCTGCGTCGTACACGTTCTTCGCTATGACGCCGATCTTGTCCATGCTGTTGGCGTAGTCTATGAGCCCGTACCTCGATACCCTGCCGTACGTGGGGGTTATGCCCACCGTGCCGGTGAATGCCGCGGGAGCCGTTATGCTGCCACCCGTTGACTGTGCTATCGCGATATGAGGGAAATCCGCCGCAGCAGCAAGCGCCGCCGCGCCCCCGCTGCTCCCGCCCGTGCTCCTCCCAGTGTCAATCGGGTTCTTCGGTATGCCGTATGCGCAGTTGGTTGAGAACGTGCCGAAGCCGAACTCGTCCTGCGCTGTCTTGCCGAGTATGAACGCGCCCTCCCCCTTGATCTTGGAGACGACCGTAGCGTCGAACGGGGGCACGTATCCCTCGAGTATTCTTGAGCCAGCGGTGGTCATTATGCCCTTGGTGCAGATGTTGTCCTTGACCGATATCGGAAGCCCTGCGAGCGCGCCCTCGGTCTTGAACTCCACGCTCTCGTTTATCGTTATGAATGGGTTGAGCCTCTTCTGCAGCTCCCTTGCGCTCTCCAGGAATCGTGGAATCTCCTCCCTCGGGTCGATGCTGCCGCCCCTTACGCCCTCAACATACTCCCTGACAGTGGCTGCCACCGGAACACCTAGACGATCTTGGGGCCCTTGAAGAACCTGCCCTCCTTGTGCCTTGAGTTGCCCAGCGGGTCCCACTCTGTGGCCCTGGCCTCGTCCTCCCTCCAGACGTTCTCCACCTTGATCGGGTGGAACGCGGGCTCGTCCTCGAGCTGCAGCTCGTCCATGACCTTGAACGCGGCTAGCACCTCGCCCAGCTCCCTTATGTAGGACTCCCTCTCGCTGTCGTCGAGCTCGAGCCTCGCTATCTGGCACACGTGGTCAATGAGCTTCCTGTCTATCTTCGAATAATCCTGCATCGGAGCAACTCGAAACCTGTTTATTTGGTTTGCGTAAGAGAGCTATTTAGACTTTTGTATACAATCAATTATCCTTGATGAAGGGGCATCCGCTACCGCCTTCTGGAGCGGAAAGTGATACGATGGACAACCAATCCTTATCCCAGAGAATAAAGATAGTGGACCCCATGGACCTGAAGTCGGACCTCGACGGCTGGCCGGAGTTCGGCAGGAAGGCCCTAGAGTCAACGCCCGTGATAAAGACGGAGGGCGGCGTCGGATACGTGGTGATGGCAGGAATGGGCGGCTCCGGGATAGTGGCAGACGTGATAACCGATATAGCTTACCAGGGGGCCTCCAGGCTCCACTTCCAGGTGTTCAACAACTACCACCTTCCCGAGTCCATAAGGAGCGACGCGATGGTGATAGGCATAAGCTGCAGCGGCAACACCGCAGAGACCCTGATGTTCGTTAGGGAGGCCGAGGCAAGGGGAGTCGGGGGATTCGTGCTTAGCTCCGGAGGGCAGATGGAGGAGTTCGCCAAGCAGAGCAAGAACTTCAAGCACATAAAGACGATGATGCTGAAGGTGCAGAGGGCGTCCTTCCCGGGGCTGATACTGCCGCTGCTCAAGCTGCTCTCGGAGAACGGGGTACTCAGCATAAAGGCGAGCGAGATAGACGACGCGGTGCGCTCCATGGAGAGGGTCAGGGACGAGTGCAAGCTGCTCGACCCCGCGAAGAACAGGGCGCTGTCGATAGCGATGAGGATAGCGGACCACGACAAGTTCTTCATACCCATAATATACGGATCGCGATTGACAAGGGCTGCGGGCAGGAGGTTCAGGCAGTCGCTCAACGAAAACTCCAAGGTACACGCGTTCAGCGGTGAGATACCCGAGGTATGCCACAACTCGATAGTGGGATGGGACACTGACAACTCCACCACTGAGCACGGCCCGGTAGTGGAGGGGCACAAGATAAGGAGCGTGCCCGTACTGCTCAGGTTCGACAGCGACCCGCCGGAGATAAAGGCGAGGTTCGACGTGATGGCGCAGATACTCAAGGAGGGTGGTGCAGAGCCGATAGAGGCGCCATACGTGGACGGCAGCTACCTCTGCAGGACGCTCTCGATGATATACTACCTCGAGTATGTGACATACTACGTGGCAGTACTCAGGGGAGTCAACCCTATAGTGACGCCGTCGATAGACAAGCTCAAGTCAAGGCTTGCGGCGATGGGCAAGGGATACTGAGACATCATGGCGTGAGCCTCTTCCTGTCCCTCGGGAACAGGGAGCACTCCCTAATGTTCTTCGCGCCGGTCATCTGCATGGTCAGCCTCTCAAGGCCGATGCTCCATCCTGAGTGTGGAGGCGCGCCGCACCTGAATGCATTGATGTAGAACTCGAAGTTCTTGGGGTCTAGCCCCTTCCTCTTGAGCGCCTGTACCAGCATCTCCGCCTTGTGTATCCTCTGCGCGCCGCTCGATATCTCCAATCCCCTGTATATGAAGTCGAAGCTGTTGGTTAGCTCGGGGTTGTCCGCCTTAGGCATAGAGTAGAATGCCCTGAGCTCCGTGGGGAAGTCCTTCACTATCACGGCGTCGCCGTACATCTCGTTGAGGCTGGACTCGTGCTCCCTGGAGAAGTCGTGGCCGTGGTGTATCTCCGGGTGCTTCTTCTTGAGCGCCTCTATGGCCTCCGAGTAGGTGACTATCTTGACTTTCGGCACCTCGAGCGTTGTGCCCAGGGTGTCAAGGTCCTTTTGGTTCTTCTCCTTGACAGCCCGCACTATCTCGGTGACGGTCTCGGAAAGCACTTTCATCGCGTCCTCCGCATCTGCGAACCCCATCTCGATATCCATCTGGTTGGACTCGGTGGTGTGGTAGACGGTGTTTGACTTCTCCGCCCTGAACACCGGCATGATCATGACAACCCTGTCCATCCCCCCTATCACTGCGAGCTGCTTGTAGAGCTGCGGGGACTGCGCAAGGTACGCGTTCTTCTCGAAATATGCGACTGGGAACAGCTCCGTGCCGCCCTCGCTGGCCTCTGCTATTATCGATGGCGTCCTTATCTGCCTGAATCCCTTGGCGATCAGGCTGTTGAGGAACGTCTCCAGTATCGTGGACTGTATGTTGAATATCGCGGACGAGCTAGCCCTCCTCAGGTCTATGTACCTGTTGTTGAGCCTTACGTCGATGTCTGCTGGCACCTTGCCCGTGACCTCGAACGGTATCTGCGTGGACAGCGGGTTGAGGTTGTGCACCTCCAGGGGTATTATCTCGAAGCCCTGCTTGGCCTCCTTGCTCCTCTTTATCGTGCCCCTCACAGAGACGACGCTCTCCTTCTGCAGCGACATGTCGTTCCTCAGCTTCTCGTCGGTGACTCCCTCCTTCCCGATGACCTGGGCTATGCCGCTCCTGTCCCTGACGAGCAGGAAGGTTATCTTGGCGGTCTCCCTGACCTCGTGGACCCATCCCGCTATGGTGACCTCTTGGCCGTCCATGTCAGGTGTTATCTCCTCGATATAATGGGTCCTTATCATGATAGCGCCTCATGCGTATGTGAGCCAGTCGGAGAATTTCCTGTCCTTCCCGGTGACTATGTCGGAGTATTTTCCAGCGAGCATCTTCGTGATCGGGCCCTCGTCGCCGCTGCCTATCGATATGCCGTCTATGTTGACTATCGGGGTGACCTCTGCGGCTGTCCCCGTGAAGAAGACCTCGTCCGCGGTGTACAGCTCCTCCTTGTGCACAGTCCTCTCCTCCACCTCCAGCCCGGTGGCCTCCGCTATCTTGATTATCGTGTCCCTTGTTATCCCGAGCAGGATGTCGGATCCCCTGTCCGGGGCCACCAGCCTTCCGTTGACCACAAGGAAGATGTTCTCGCCCGATCCCTCGGCAACGTGGCCGTCGCTCGAGAGAAGTATCGCCTCGTCGAACCCCGCTGCCTTTGCCTCGCCGTTGGCTATTATAGAGTTCAGGTAGTTGCCGCTGCCCTTCGCCCTGCTCGGCAGGATCGATGAGTTTATCCTCCTCATTGAGGATATCTTGCAGCTCACCCCCCTCTTCTTGGTCTCGCCGAAATAGGCGCCGAAGTTGGTGGCGTATACGTAGACGCTAGCCTTCTTGTTGAGCGTGCTCAGCCCTATCTGCGAGTCGTTGTAGAAGCCGAAGGGCCTTATGTAGCAGTGGCCCAGCCTGTTTTCCTTCACCACCTTCACGACCGCGTCGGATATCTCCTTTGCCTTGAAGGGGATCGGCATGCGCACTATCTTCGCGCTCCCCATGAACCTCCTTATGTGGTCGTCCAGCCTGAATATCGCGGTGCCCCTGGGGGTCTCGTAACCGCGCACCCCCTCGAATATGCCGCTGCCGTAGTGGAGCGAGTGGTTCATTATCGGGACCACCGCCTCGCCGTAGGGCATCATCTTGCCATCAAGCCAGACCTTGAGCCTCGATGTGTCAGTGGGATGGGCCGACATCGGTTACACCTTTTATCGTTATTGTGTGAGAAGCTATAAATCCTTTCTTGAGATACTTACACGGTGCTCGATTGAATTCAAAGGCGTCGATTGCGGCCAGGCTCAGGCGCGGCGGGCTCACCAAGTTCCAGGTCAAGGTGCTGCTCACCGTTGCAAAGGTGCCGAGGGGCAAGACGGTCACGTACAAGCAGCTCGCGCGGATGTCAGGCCATCCAAATGCTTACAGGGCGGTAGGGACCGCGCTGAACAGGAACCCGCTTCCGGTGGTGATCCCGTGCCACAGGGTAGTGAGGAGCGACGGTGACATCGGGAACTACTTCTACGGGCGCAAGAGGAAGCTCGAGCTCCTCAAGTCAGAGGGCGCGCTCAGGCGCCGATAGGGCCGTCCAGCCTCAGCACGACCCCGCCCTTATTGCCGTCGGTGTGCCTCGGCCCGACTTCCGAGCCGAAGCCCACATGGGCATGCCGCGTGTATGAGGAGCCAGCCTTCTCCCTGACCCTAAGCACTATGTCCACCTCGGCCCCGCCCTTTATCGCGTAGAACACAGAGAGCATCGGCATCTCTATTGGCTTAGGTTTTGGCGCCGGGCCCCTCCTGAGCTGGTATGCCCTCTTCTCGTCCCTGTCAATATATGTTTGATGCATGTCCACCAGCGCCGAGTACGAGAGGCTCGATGGCGGCACCACGAGCGTCTGGTTGTTGTATTTCTCGGCGGGATAGAAGCCCGCGTACTTCCTGCCCCTTAGCGTGAGTATCATGTGCGCCGAGTTCTCGGACCCGCCCCTGTTGACGGCGATGAAGTTCTTGATCCTCTGCGCGAATTCCATCGCGCTAGCTACCCTTATCTGTTCCACGTCCTGCGCCTTCACCTCTTTTTGGGTCTCCATCTCATTACCTCGTTAAACATGAGCTGGCCGGGTCCCCCCGGCCAGCACCCTATCCACCCAGACGCTCGCTCATCTGAACGTTCCGTACCTCTGGCTTATTCCGTACTGTATCCCTGCGCCTATTCCCCTCATGCGCTGCGTGTAGACGGACTCGAAGCCCCTCACGAGCTCCTCCCTGCCCCTGCCTACCCTTGACAGCTCCTCCATCCCAGGCTTGGTTAGCGACAGAGGCTTGCCTATCTCCTCCCTCGAAGCGAACTCGAGCAGGCCCATCTCCTTGAGCCTCTTCAGGTTGTACCACACCGAGCTCTTGGAGAAGCCGTACTCCTCCTCCATGTAGTTGACGAAGCTCGACGCGGTGTCGATCCTGTCCCTGCCGATCTCGAGCAACAGCAGTTGCTCGCGCTTGCCGAGTCTTGTTTTCCTATCCTCTACTCTCGTATCCATTTGTGCCACATAAACCACCTCAGACGTTAAAAGAAGCGTAACGGATTTATGCGGCCAAACGGATCACAGCCGGGATGTGTAACGCATTCGCCTTCTTGGACATTCCAACAAAGCCGACGCTGCCGATAAAGGAGGTCCACCTTCCCATATACAGCTGCGTCTTAGTCTGCATCTTCACACCAACTGCGTTGGCAACATTCTATGAATGTAATTTTTAATCGTATGGAATAATATTTAAAGCTTTTGTCCCACTTGCGTTTTGACGAATCGGCTAAATCCGTTGCGGAGAAAGTATTATGCAAGGTGTTTCGCGTGTTCGAGAATTTCAGGAAGAGCAAAAATGCAGATGAGAAGAACCCAACGCTTGACAGCGTAAAGGCTTCGATAGAGAGCGCGTACAAGAAGGATGGGGCCAATGCCTGCATGGATGAACTGATGTCTGCATGCAAACAGTTCGATACGGTGAAGGACAGCATAAAGGGTAATCACGAAACCCTGATAGGCATGATGCTGAGGCTGGGCGACATAATAAATACAAACAAAAACAACGCGGTTAAGAACTTGGCCGTGGCGCTTAGGGCCCAGGTAACAACGGTGGCCAAGAGGACAAGGGAAGATAGCGACTGAATACAAAAGCTCTAATATGTGAGTGGCATAATATTCTTGCAAATATGGCGGGGTAGCTCAGCTTGGTTAGAGCGCTAGACTCATATGCAAAGCATCATGAGTGATGAGCATTTCTATGCTATGACGAGAAATCTAGAGGTCGCGTGTTCAAATCTCGCCCCCGTCAAAACCACATCCGTTTAAGCCGATCATGCACACGTGTTCCCATGGCCAAGGAGATCAAGACCAAGGACCTGAGGCAGGGCGCGATGCTGATGGCCGGCCCGCACGAGGTTTACGAGATGCTCATGGACTCTAGGAAGCACTCGGCGTTCACCGATGCGAAGGCGAGGATCAGCAGGAAGGTGGGCGGAAGGTTCACCGCCTACGACGACTGGATAGAGGGCAGGAACCTCAGGCTCGTGAAGGACAGGGAGATAGTCCAGGAGTGGAGGGGGGCTGACTGGCCCAAGGGCCATTACTCCACGGTAACGATAACCCTGAAGAGGAGCGGTGGCGGCACGAAGCTGATGTTCTCGCAGAAGGGCATACCCGCGGACAAGTACGCGGACATACGCGATGGCTGGAAGGAGTGGTACTGGGAGCCCATGAAGGCATACATAGCGGAATCCGGCGAGTGAGCCACTCCAGGAAAGATTTATATAACTTAAAAAGAGAGAGATAACTGGAATGCTTATTCAGTGGTACTTATGTCAAAGAGATCGCAAGGACTGTTCGTAGGGAAGACAAGGCACCTGGCCAGGCACCACAAGCCCTCCTCGCTCGGGATAAACGAGATAATAAAGGACATCAAGGTGGGCGAGAACGTGGCTATAGTGCCAAAGGGCAACTTCAAGAACATACCCCACCCGAGGTACAAGGGAAGGATAGGCAGGGTCATGGAGAAGAGGGGCGCGGCCTACGTGGTCAAGCTCAAGATGCTCAACTCCACGGTGCAGCTGATAGTGCCGGGTATCCACCTGCAGAAGATGGGCGCTCCGGCGATAAAGAAGACCGCTTAATCAATCTGATTGTTGCTTTTTATTCGAGGGTTAGTGGGAACTCTGTTGTTGCGGAAGCTGCTATCTGCGTCATCATCTTCCCCTAGGGAAGTCCCTCCTGTAGGGCTTGGTGAACATGTAGAACCTCTCGCCGCCCATGAGCTCCGCGAGTATCCTCTCGGCGACGAGCTTTGCGGGGTCCTGCAGCAGCGGCACCCTCGCCGATATGTCCGCGAAGCTCTCGAACCTCTTCTCCTCCCTGGCCTTGAGTATGGACTCGAGGTGCCTCTTGCCCACTCCGGGAAGGAGCTCCAGAGCGTGCTGCCTTATGTTGAGCGGCCCCGCCGTGTTGAATATCTCCACGAACCTGGCCTCGTTGCCCTTCACGACGTTGGCCACCACGTTCGGCAGCTCGTTCTTCGCGGTCTGGGTGAGCTCGCTGTAGCTGACCCTCGACTTTATAAGCAGTATCTTGTCCCTCTCCTCCTTGCCTATGTACACCCTCTCGCCGAGCGAGAGCGTGGCGCCGGGCTTCGGCGTGGCCTCCAGAAGCGTGAACATCTCCTCTCCGAGGAGCTGGGCGATTGGCTCGGGCCGGTTAGAGAAGGACTTGCCGCTCTGCATGAAGTCCAGAACGAACGCGTTCTCCTCTCTCTTCTCCTCTCCCTCCATCTTCGCACCCTGCACAGCCCATCTGAACACTATTCCTTGCCCTTCGTTATCGCGAGAAGCTTGCCGTAGTCGTCCTCCGTGAACGTCTTCTTCTCGTGCATCAGTATCTGCTTGAGCATCATCAGGTTCTTCGGGGCGAGCTCCGCCACCTTCACCGCGGTGATCTCGCTCACTATCTTGAGCTCCCTTATCGACTCCAGCATCTTCGCCTCTGTGGAGGCCTTCTGCCCGAACTTCTTGGCGTGCTCGGACGCCACCTGCTGCTCGTACGTGGGCTCAGCCACCTTGGCCTTCTCGAGTATCTCGGAGACCTGGCCCAGCGGCACGGGCTTCCTGTTTTCGATTCCCTCTCCTATCATGATATCAACTTTGCAAGCGCTATATGTGATATTTATGCACTATTAGCTATTTAATTGCTTTTATCTTAATATGAGTAGGCAATCAGGGTTTAAAAAGGGTTTGCATGGACGCCAAGGAGGCCTACCAGGCCGTGCTCGGGGAGGTCAAGAAGCACATAGCCGGGAAGGAGGACGTGATAGAGCTGATGTTCATAGCCCTGGTGGCGAACGGCCACGTGCTGCTCGAGGGAGTGCCTGGAGTCGCTAAGACCACCATGACCAAGGCGGTGGCGGACGCGGTGCAGGCCGAGTTCAAGCGTATACAGGGAACCCCGGACCTTGAGATAAAGGAGATAACCGGATACCCGTACATGGACGAGGGCAACAACGTCAAGTTCAAGAAGGGCCCGATCTTCACCAACATACTGCTCATAGACGAGCTCAACAGGACTCCGGCCATGACCATGAGCGCGCTGCTCGAGGCTCTTGAGGAGAGGCAGGTCACCGTCGCCGACAACACTTATCCGCTGGAGAGGCCGTTCATCGCCTTCGCCACGCAGAACCCGCTCAACATAGAGGGCACCAACCCGCTGCCCAAGGTGCTCGCCGACAGGTTCATGATGAGGATCGCGGTGAGCTACCCCTCCGAGGAGGAAGAGGAGGAGATGCTCAGGATAAAGGAGAGGGAGGAGAGGACCAAGGTGGAGAGGGTGATAAACACCGACGACATACTGCGCATGCAGGAGGAGGTCAAGACGATATCCATCTCCAACGAGGTCATAAACTACATAACCAGGATAGTCGACGCCACCAGGACCGACATACACGTGGTCATGGGCGGCAGCCCCAGAGCTGAGATAAGCT
>JAGWGP010000028.1 GCA_028867285.1 Microcaldota archaeon
TATGACTGGGTCGTCTGGGAGCTGAACAACATATACGCGAACGAGGCCAAGGACACTGTCGAGAGGCTCGGTAAGCGGGCAGGGCTGAGCCAGGAGAGCATACTTGCGATTTACGGCGTGGTGCTCAAGCCCGAGGACAAATCATCCCTTTACAAGCTGAGGGAAATAGCAGGTAGATGGGGGAAGATGCCGATAAAAGAGAGGAAGAGGCTTCACCAGAAGTACAGATGGATACCGTGCCCCGACTACCACTATCCGCCCTTTACATTCAAGCAGTTTTCCGATTACGTCAGGAACATCAAGAACGAGAAGGCAAAGGACCAGATGGGTTACGAAGAGGTTATAAAGCTGCTTAAGCCGTCCAAGAGGGAGAAGGCCCTGTTCGACAGGACGAGAAGGCTCACTTACATAAAAGACTTCAAGGACGACGCAAAGAGGGTAAGGTTCTGCGATGCGCAGCTTATATACGGCGAGATAGCGAAGAGGATGGGGATGACGCTCAAGGAGGTCTCATACATGACTGCCGATGAGATAACCGGATTCCTGGGGGAGGGAACCAAGGTAGATGAGGGCCTAATAGAAGAGAGGATGAATGGATTCGTGCTTTATTACGGAAAGGGGCACCAGGTAATATGCGTATCTGGAGACGGGATGCGTAGGACGCTTGAGGAGATAGGGTATAAGACTGCGGAGGTGGAATCAGGGGAGATAAAGGGGACAGTGGCGTCACAGGGATACGCGAAGGGAAGAGCGATTATAGTAAGGTCGATGTCGGACCTGCATAAGGTCAAGAAAGGCGACATAATGGTGGCGATAGCAACTGTCCCCGACTTCGTCCCTGCGATGGAGAGAGCGTCAGGGATAATAGCAGAGGAGGGAGGAATAACGAGTCATGCGGCGATAGTGTCCAGGGAGCTAAGATTACCCTGCATTGTGGGCGCAGCTAACGTTACAAGAATAATAAGAGATGGCGACATCCTGGAGCTTGACGCAGATAACGGAGTAGTAAAAATAATCTAGGCGCAGCTGACGCTGAGTGGCAATCCAATAATGGGCAGAGAGCTGTTAGACTCTCCTTCCCCTTCTTCCCCCAGGCCTCCTTGTGGAGTCCGTAGGTATTGGGGTCACGTCCTCAATCCTGTTGACCCTGAGCCCGCTCCTGGCGAGAACCCTCACCACGGCCTGGGCTCCAGGTCCCGGCGTCTTGGGGCCGTGGCCTCCTGGCGCCCTTATCTGGATTATGACGTTGGTCACTCCCTTCTCCTTTGCGGCCGCAGCGACCTTGTAGGCCGCCTGCATCGCAGCATATGGAGAGCCCTCCTGGGAGTCCGCGTTGACAACCATTCCGCCACTGCCGACGGCGATGGTCTCGGACCCGCTTATGTCGGTGAGCGTTATTATGGTGTCGTTCTTGGATGAGTATACGTGAGCCACGGCAAGCCTCTCGCCCTTGGGCTTTATCGTCGGCTGCTCGAGCGCCTTGGCCTCGTAGGAGACTATCTCCTTGGGCTTCTTGCCAGCAGCTGCCGCCCCCTTGGACTCTGCCGCCTTGGTCTCCTTCTTTCCCTTGTTATCGGCCTTCTTTGCCATGATCATTCGCCCTCGTTCTTTGCCTCTGTTGCCGGTGCTGGCACTGGCGCCTCGACAGCAGCCTCGGCCGCAGGCGCGGCCTCTGCCGGCGCCTCGCTTGCCTCCGCCACCTTCTCCACTGCCTTCTTCGGCATTATGTCTATCGGCTTCCTGTAGCTTATCCTGCCCTCAAGGGTCGCGTCCACGAGATACCCGGGCCTGTTGACCTTCTTGCCGTCTATGGCTATGAAGCCATGTGTGGTGAGCTGCCTTGCCTGCTTGACCGTCCTTGCCATCCCCTTCCTGAACACTACAGTCTGAAGCCTCCTGTCGAGGAGCGAGCGCTCCTTGAGATCCAGGAGGTCGTCCAGAGTGGTCGAGTTGGTGGCTATGCCGAGCTTGACCAGCCTGCCGATGAGCCTCTCCTTGACGTCCTCGTAGTGGGCCCCTCCGGCCAAGAGCTTCCTGACGTTGCCCCTTATCCTGCTGATCTCGGTCTGGACCTTCCAGAGCTCCTTCATGTTCTTGAGCCCGTACTCGTCCACAAGCGTGTTGTCGGCCTTTATCCTGGCGAGGTTCCACCTCTCCTTCGGCTTCTCGAACTTCTTCCTGTTTCTCTTAGCTGATCCCAATCAATCACTTCTTCTCCTCTGCCTTTGGTGCCTTGGCACCGGCAGCCGCAGGAGCAGCCGCAGCAGCCACAGCCTTCTTGGTGACTCCGACAGTGACTCCGGTCCTTCCTGTGGACCTGGTGTGCTGTCCCCTCACCTTCTGGCCGTACTGGTGCCTGTGGCCTCTCCAAACCTTAAGCGTAACATCCCTGCTGACATCCTGCCTGGTCGCGAACATCAGGTCGTTGCTCACGACGTGCATCGTCTTCCCGGTCTCCATGTCCTTGTTCCTGTTCAGCATGTAGTCCGGTATGCCTGCGGAAGCCGGGTCCTTTATTATCGATTCCACGTCCTCCATCTGCTTCTCGCTGAGCGTCCCTATCTCTGTGGACCTGGGTATCGCGAGCTTCTCCTCTATCACCAGGGATAGCGCCCTGGACATGTTGAGCCCTACGCCCTTGACCTTGCTGAGCGCCCTCTGCATGTTGAGCGAGCCGTTGACGTCCTTGCCAGCAACCCTGACTATCGAGGATACATTTTGCTGTATATCCCTCTTGGGCTTGCCGTGGCCCTCCTTGTGGCCCTCCGGCTGCTTCTGTTCCTTCTTCTGCTCCTCTTCCTTGATTTCGGCCATGAACATCACTTACGCCAGGGTTGGGATATTCAGCAATCGAGATTGCATTTGAACCCAAAAGGCCTTGCAGCCATGCGCTTGCCGGGAACTTTTCCAGGCGCACGCGTTACCGGATTCCGCCACCCTGGCATGATAAGGGTTTTATCATCTTACTATTTAGACTTTACTAAATAGGGTGCGAATACAGATTATATATTGATACAGCAGGTATTTAAGCCTTGACGCTTCCGATTTTTAGCCGTTTAAACGCGGGCTCGGGGGGATTTTCATCATTGGATTTTGAACCCCCGACTTACTGGTTAAAAGCCAGCCACTCTAGCCAACCTGAGTTACGAGCCCCAGTAAGGGTATTTGCACATTCGGCTATAAAAACGTATTAGATGAAGATATATCATGGTGGTTGAGGTAAACACGAGGGTGTTCCTGATACACGGGGCGAACGGAAGCCCGGGAGAGAACTGGTTCCCGTGGCTGGGGGAAAAGCTCACATCGCTGGGGATCGAGGTGATAGCGCCGCAGTTCCCGATAGGCGAGAAGCAGACGCTGGACAACTGGCTCAACCTCTTCGACCAGTACCTGCCCATCGTGGACCGCAACACAGTGTTCGTGGCGCACAGCCTCGGCCCCGCATTCGTGCTGAGCCTCTTGGAGGCAGCGAAGACAAGGGTGAGGGCGTGCTTCTTCGTGGCGCCGTTCGTGGGCGAGCTCGGCATAAGGGAGTTCGATAGCATAAACTCCACATTCACCAACAAGAGCTTTGACTGGGGAGCAATAAGGAGGAACTGCGGTGCCTTCTACGTTTACAGCTCGGACGACGATCCCTACGTTAGGCTGGAGAAGGGCGAGTTCCTGACGGACAGGCTGGGAGCCAGGATGAAGGTTATCGAGGGGGCGGGCCACTTCAACAGGTCCTCCAGCTACACCATATTCCCGGAGCTGCTCTCCGACATTAGCAGGGAGCTGGGCCTTTAAAAAGCCGCCCGGAAAGGCTTATATATAAGGAAAACGGATAGTAGGGTATCTGCTAGGGGAGCATATGAGCTTGACAGCGAGAAGGACGGTCGCCAAGGGGGAGGCCACGATAAGCCCCATGGAAAGCCTCATGATGCATTTCCTGCGCAACACCATTCACGAGAAGGAGAAGATAACCAAGATGTGATGATCCATGGCTAAGGAACCCACGATAGGCCAGAAGGCGATGGTTGAGGCCTTCGGCACATTCCTGCTCACGTTCATCGGGGCGGGAGCCGTGATAGCGACATACGCGCTGTCGCCGGCATATCCGGCCCTGCTCATAATAGCGGTGGCGAACGGCATAGCCCTTGCGCTTGCCGTTACGGTTGCGATGAACATATCGGGGGGCCACATAAACCCCGCGGTCACCATAGGGGCGCTGTTCGCCGGGAAGATATCGAAGCCTGACGCCGCGGTATACATAGTTTCGCAGCTCGTGGGCGCGTTCATAGGGGGTGCGTTCCTGCTCGCTCTTTATCCTGCGGCTGCCGGCGCGGCAGTGCATTACGGCACCCCTGGCCTTGGTCAGTCAACTGGAGTGGTGAACGGCATACTGTTTGAGGCGCTGATGACATTCTTCCTTGTATTCGTCGTGTTCGCCACTGCGATAGACAGGAGGGCGGTGAAGGTGGGGGGATTCGCAATAGGCCTTACGGTCATGCTCGACGTCCTGGTTGGTGGGCCTTTTACCGGAGCCGCGATGAACCCTGCGAGGGCCATAGGCCCAACGATAGCCTCGATGTACTTCGCCAACTGGTACGTATACTGGATAGGGCCGATACTGGGCGCAATCGTGGCGGCGCTGATTTACAAGTACCTGATACTGAAGGATTGACATGGTGCACATGGACTCCGAGGGGAATGTCCTCAACGACGAGGGCGAGATAGAGAGGCAGGTGGGCTCCAGGTACAAGATGGTGGGCGCCTTCGTGGGTGCTGCCATGCTCGCGCTCCTTGGCGGGATATTCGTGTTCATGCCGCCGCACGGCGGATCGAGCAGCCTCGACGGCGCATTCCCGGCGGCGATGATGACGCTAAGCTACAACGGCGTCAACGCAAACTACGGAGTGTATATCGCCGACACGCAGGGCCTTGCGGAGAGGGGTTACATGAACCAGAGCTCAATAGGCGACTGCAAGGGCATATCGCCGTGCATGGGCATGCTATTCGACTTCCAGAACAGC
Source organism: Microcaldota archaeon (assembly GCA_028867285.1). Taxonomy (GTDB): domain Archaea; phylum Micrarchaeota; class Micrarchaeia; order Micrarchaeales; family Micrarchaeaceae; genus JAGWFU01. Next base: position 5,013 of record JAGWGP010000028.1, read on the forward strand.
ACCGACCTCTGTTTTTGGATGAAGAACACCAGGATCCCACTGAGGCAGTACTGGCTCAGCGACAACATGACGGTGGTTTACGAGTACAGCGCCGCGCCGGAGTCAGCCCACGCACAGTGCTACTACGGAAGGGCTGTGCTCGAGACGTCGATAAATCAGAGCATACCGATAGGCGCGAGGATCCAGCTCCAGGGCTGAGCCAAGAAACACCCGATTCTTCAGAAGAAGGGCAGCCCCTCGATGTTTATTATCCTGGCCACGCCGTGGCGCTTGTCTCCGATGGAGTTGGAGACGGTCACGCTGTCGGTGTTGTAATCGTACTGTATGTAGTTGAACCTCTCCTTCTGCCCGGTCCTCGCGTAGGCGAAACTCTTGGCCCCGGACTCGTTTATCAGGTCGAAGCATCCCACCACGCGCTCGCCCTTGGATTCGAACGAGTACAGCTCGGGCATGACGTTGTAGTGGTCCGCCATGACTAGCAGCGCCTTGACCATCGACCTGTAGTCCCTGAGCTCGACTTTCTTGACGCTCTGGAAGTCCTTTGGCTTGGGCTTCAGCTCGGAGTAGGCGCTCTCGACTATCTCCATTATCGGGACCTTGAACGCCTTGAAGTCCTGCCCCTCAGTTGGATTGGCCCTTATCTCTGCGGTCTCGTCCCCCTCGGCCCAGGTGTTGTAGACGAGGAACCCGGAGGCCTTGGGCACGTCATAGCAGTATAGCAGCCGCACCCCCCTCAGCTTGGCGCCGAGCGCGAACAGCCTGTATGACGGGCCGGACTTGAAGGAGAACAGCGGGGTCATCCCGTGGTCCACTCCGCAGACGTACCTGGCGAGGTCGGCGAGCGTCTCCGTCCTGACAAAGCATCCCTTCACCTCCTTGTTCTTGTCGTCTGCCTTTGCCTTCTTAGCGGGCTTTGCCATAGGATCACGCACAGTAATAAATAAATCAGATGTTCCTTGCCAGCAGGTTGATCAGGTACATCACGGCGTATGCCGGCTCGTAGATTATCGGGAATACAGGGGCGCCCTGCCCCAGCGCCGCGTAGTCGTTGGGCACGCTGGCCTTGGTGACTATGGTCACATTGCCCTGCTTGTACACGAGCGGGCTGGAGAACGCGCTGACGTACAGCGTGGTGCGGTACGAGCCGGGCTCGTTCACGTACACGGGATAGACGAACTCCTGCGATGTGTGGTGGAGCGCAATCACGGTGTCGGTCCTGTTCCACGCGGGCAGGTTGTGCATCGTTATCTGGAACGGGCTGTCAGAGACGCCGGTGTTGTTTATCGATACGAATATCTCCGCTGGCTGGCCCGGGCCCGTGCTTATGTTGGTCGGGTGGACCGAGAGCTTGAAGACGTCGGGGGTCACGTTGACCACCGCCCTGAAGTCTATGGCCCCTAGCTTGGAATAGTTGCCCACGTTGACCGCGCTGATGGTTATCGGGTAGGTGCCGTTGGCCGCGTTGGGCGCCACGGTTATCTTGGCGGATATCTGGGTTGTGTAAAGCGAGGAGTTCTGCGCCAGCCAGCCGCTCGGGAGCTTGGAGACGAGCAGCTCGTCCCAGCCTATCGGGTAGTTCACGCCGTTGTATGTCGTGGCAGCGGATATCGTGACGTAGAATGTCTGGCCGGGACCGACCTTGCCCAGGTAGACCGTTGAGTTGCTGGCGTTTATAGTGGTGTTGAACGGCTCGACGACGCTGACGTAAGTGGCATTGGTGATGTAGGGGATAAGCATCAGCGAGGCGAAGAACGCAATCAGTACGGCCCTGTTCATCAGCACACCTTCCTGATAGTATCCCATGTTAATTATTTAGCACTTGCCCTAAGCGCCGCCACCGCCCCCTTGAGGTTCTTCCTGAACTCGGCCTTCGTGCCGGTGTTGGCTATCACAACGTCCGCCATCTTCAGCACCTTGCCTATGCCCAGGCGCACGTTCCTCCTGTCCCTCCACTGGAACTCCTTGAAGTCCTTTATGTCGCCCTTCACGTGCCTGTGCCTTATCCTGAGGTATCTCTCCCTCGTCGGCAGCGATATTACTATCAGCGGGAACCTCAGCTCGAGCTTCTTCCTCATGTAGGCGATCTCGTCGACATCCCTCATGCCGGCTATGGCCACGTCGCCTCGCATCCTGTTGAGCCCCCTCGTGGCGAGGATGATAGGCGCGCCTGGGCCGAGCCTCTTCCTCAGCTCCACCGCGAAGTCCTCGAGGTTCTTGTGGGTGAGCGGTATGTGCTCCAGCTCCATCTCTTCCTTTATGTAGTCGGATATGTTCATGACCTTGAAACCCATCTCCCCGAGCAGCTCTATCGCCGTGGACTTGCCGCTGCCGGGCATGCCAGTTATCCCTATTATCATTCTGCTCGTAGTCTTCTTCATTAGATTACCAGTGTCAGGTGTACTTCGCGGATATCGCCGCTATCTGCTGGATGGAGTTGGTAGTGGGCATGTCCGAGACCGAGTAGTTGAGCCACACGAAGCCCGTGAAGGAGTTGCCCTTCTGCCCTCCGGCGCGGCCTGCTGGGCCGTAGCAGTACAGGGCCATGGCGGAGGTGGAACTCGAATACATCACTATGTTGTTCTTGAGCGAGTTGGTGGGGTAGAACTGCGGGCCCTTTGAGTAGGGTATCACACCGGCGTTGCCGAACGCCGGGCTCACCGAGAGCGCATTGGCCTGGCTCGAGCACGCGGCCCCCACTATGGTTATGGTGCCGCCCACCGCCTGGGACAGAGTTATTGTGAGCCCTCCAGTGCTGTTGAGGTTGTAGTTCAGGCACGAGAACCCTGGGCTCGCGTCGCAATACGTTGGGGCGAGCTGCGGGTTGAACAGCCCGATCTGGAACACGATCGCGATGGCGATCGTTATGACGAGGAGGGCGACGCCATAGGATATCATGAAATCCAGCGCGGCCTGTGCCCTCTTAACCCCAGTCACAAGATCAACCGCTACTCCTCCTCTCCCTCCTCCCTGCTGACCTGCAAACGCACGCCGTTGGGGTCCCTGGTTATCTTTATGGTCAGGTCCTCCTCGCCGCTGCCGAACATCTTCTGCAGCTCGTCGTAGGTGTAGGAGCCTATGTCGCCCTTGGGCTGCACCCCCTTGCTCTTGAGTATCATGTCCCTCCTCTCCTTGAGCTTCGACTTCTCCGACTGCTCATAGACGAGCTCGAGCTTCGGGATCGACTCCTTCTCGTAGAGCTCCTCTATCCCCAGGTCCATGTTGATGGGCTTGTAGCCCTCGTCCTGCAGTATGAAAGGCATCACCGCGCCGAACTCCTTCTTCACCTTGTCCACGCTCTCCTCGACGTCGTCCACGCCGCCGCCGATGACGAAGACGCTGCTGGTGAGGAAGCCCACGTACATGCTCTGCTCCTTGCCCTTTATGATGTCCTGGAGCAGCTGCGATATCAGCCTCAGTATGACCATCGCCGACTTCTCCCCGAACCTCCTCGCGTAGTCGTCAAGGTTCTTTATCCTGATCGTGCCGATCGCGTACTCCTTGCCCTGCTTTATCGACCTCTCGAGCTCCTTGGACATGCGCTCCTCGTCGGGCAGGTCTATCAGCGGGTCGAACCTCTTGCCCTTCTTCCTCAGGAAGATGGTCACAAGGCTCCTCAGCTCGCTCGGGTCGAAGGGCTTCTTTATGTAGTAGTCGGCGCCGTACTTTATCCCCTTGAAGCGGTTGCTCGTGGGGTCCATTGCGCTAACGAGTATGACTATGGTGTTGCTCACCTCTCGGTCGGTCTTTATCGTCTGGCAGATGTCGAGGCCGTCCTTGTGGGGCAGCATGAGGTCGAGTATCACGAGCTCAGGCCTGTTCTTCCTCACGAATGATATGGCCTCCCCGCCGTCGTATATCTGTGAGACGTCGAAGCCCTTCCCTATGGAGAGGGCCATGAGCTTGTTTATGTTTTTGTCGTCCTCGACTATCAGCACCTTCCTCAGCGTGTCCTGCTGCTGCAGCGGGTAGTACATCATTATGCCGCCGCTGCTCCTCGACGCTATTATCTTCCTGGACTCGAGCTCGGAGAGGCTCCTCCTCAGCGAGTCCTCGGCCATCCCCCTGCTGAACATCATGTCGCTGAGGTCGTTGTAGGATATCTGCTGCCTCTCGTTTATGATGTCGAGTATCTCAGTGTTCTCCTTAGCAATGTCGACGGCCGCCATCTGGTCACCAGGTAGCTATGGATGGCAAGCAATATTAGCCTTTTTATCGGGCCGCGATGGTATAAACTATTTAAAACCTACCACACCAATAGATTACGATCAGATGGCCTATCAGCAGAATATGGGAGCCAGGCCCAGGCCTGCGCAAGCCAGGGGTGCGGTGCACTTGCCGAAGGGCCCGATAGCCATAGCCATCGTGCTGGCCCTCATAGCCGGGGGCGTGTACTACCTGGTGACCGCGGGGGGCAGCGCGGTGAGCATAAGCTCGTCCCAGAGCATAAACATCGGCCCCGCGGGGACCGTGGTCACGATGGAGGGCTCCGAGTACATGATAGCGCTGTCGCAGGCATACCCGGGCAGCGGGCAGGCGTTCGTCTACGTGAACAGGCTGCCGATGTTCGTCAACCCCATATTCAACGTAAGCGTTAGCGTGACAGCGCCCACGAAGCTCAGCACCTTGTCGGCAGGCGGGCACGCCAACATGCAGCTCCAGGCGGTGTCCATAGCCAACGACAGCATAGTGCTCAGGGTCACGCCGTTGGACCCGAGCCTGGCCATAGGCCCGGACTACGGCAAGATAGTCGAGCTGCAGCCCTACTTCGGCAACGGCACAGTGGGCCAGTCGCTGATATCGATACAGGGAAGCAACACCACAACGGCTACGACCACGGTTCCCCCGGTGATATCCTCCGGAAGCACAAGCTCCACCACTGCCGCCACCACGACGGTCGCCGTGAACAACACCAACGCCAACATAATGGCAGCGCTGCACTCGAGCACGTACTATCCCGTGCTGGTCAACCTTACCACGCTCTACGCCAACAGCCAGCAGTGCACCGCAGACAACTATAACAGCGCCTACATAGCGAAGTACAGCCACGCGCCTCACGGCTCCGAGGACTACACCAACATGAGCTCTTTCACGCCCTACCAGCTGTATTACAACATAACCAACCTCGGAGGGGGCAGCTACGGCATCGTGTACTCCACCAAGACGACGTTCTTCGGCACCGGGGCTGCGATGACGCTCGTGGCAAACTCGCAGACATCCAAGATAACGAACGTCAGCTTCTCCAACGCCGGGGTCTTCGCCGGATTCACGGGAGTGGCGGACCTCAGGGCGATACTCACCAGGTCCTACTCGACCAACGGCCCGTGCGGAGTGCTGCTTGCAGGAACGCTGGGCACTGCGTGAGCAGGTCCAGTGGCAGGCTGGGCAGCCGTCTTCTTCTTTGACCTCTTCGGCTTGACAGGGAGCGTGAACCAGAACGTGCTCCCATTGCCCTCGGCGGAATCCACGCCTATCTTGCCGCCGTGCAGGCTTATGATCTGCTTGGTTATCGAGAGGCCGAGCCCGGTGCCTGTGCCCTCGGGCTTGACCAGCCCCTTCTTCGGCGCCT
>JAGWGP010000029.1 GCA_028867285.1 Microcaldota archaeon
GGCCTGAAGATAGCCGACGCGAGGAAGGCGGTGCTCGAGGCGCTTGAGAAGGGCGGGGCGATGGTTAAGAGGGAGGCGATAACCCACAACGTCAAGGTGCACGACAGGTGCGGGACCGAGATAGAGCTGATCATGTCGACCCAGTGGTTCATAAGGATCAAGGATTACGTGAGCAAGATAAAGGAGCTCGGCGGCGAGATGAGGTGGATACCAGAGTTCACCCACCAGTACCTCGACGACTGGGCGAACTTCATAGACTGGGACTGGATAATATCAAGGAACAGGATATTCGGCACCCCGCTGCCGTTCTGGTACTGCGAGAAGTGCGGGGAGACGCACCTGCCAAGGAGGGAGGACCTGCCGGTGAACCCAGCGACGCAGAAGCCGCCCGTGGAGAAGTGCGCCAAGTGCGGGGGTAAGCTCATCGGTGAGATGGCTACCGCCGACGTCTGGGTCGATTCCTCGATAACGCCGCTGGTGATATCCGGATGGCCGGACAACAGGGCGCTGATGGAGAGGGCGTTCCCGGCGAACCTCAGGCTCCAGGGCACGGAGATAATAAGGACCTGGGCGTTCTACACGATATTCAGGTCGTGGGCGCTGACGGGCAAGAGGTCCTTCGAGAACGTGCTCATACACGGGATGGTGCTGGGCACCGACGGCAAGCGCATGCACAAGAGCAAGGGCAACGGCATATCCCCGGACGACCTGTTCCAGAGGTATCCGGTTGACGCGATAAGGCTGTGGGGGGCGCTGAGCGGGGCCATAGGCAAGGACAAGCCGTTCATATACAACGACATAGACTACGCGAAGAGCTTCCTGACGAAGCTATCCAACTCCGCCGCCTTCGTCAGGACGGCGATGGGCGAGATAAAGGAACCCCAGATCGAGCCAGCAAAGGATTTGGGCATATTTGACATATGGATACTCAACAGGCTCAACACGGTGACGAAGCTGGCAGAGGAGTCCTACGAGAACGCCAACTTCTACGAGGCGGCCAACGCGGTAATAAACTTCTACTGGCACGAGTTCTGCGACTACTACCTGGAGAACGTGAAGCACAGGGTTTACGCCACGGAGAAGGGCATGGAGAGGAGCAAGCACGCAGCGGTGTACGTGCTCGACCACGTGCTCTCCACCACGCTCAGGCTGCTCTTCCCCATAATACCGCACGCGGCGGAAGAGGTCAATTCAATGTTCGGCAGGGGCACCCTAACAAAAGAGGCGTTCCCGATGCACAAGGAGAGGCCGAGGCCGCCGGACTACGTGATAAACGGCATAGTCTACGCCAACGAGTTTGTCGACGTGGACTACGAGGACGCGGGCGCCTTCGTCAACGGGATAATCTCCGAGGTGAGGAAGGCCAAGGCAGCGGCGAGGATAGCGCTCAACAAGGAGATACCATCAATTAATATAAATGTTCCTGAAGAATATTATAAAGCTACATTGGCCTCGGCAGAGGAGATAAGGCAGATCTGCAAGGCTAGGGATGTCAGCGTCTCGAAGGGCGCCTTTTCTGTCGCTGTGAAGGTATAGTGGCGATTTAGCAAAGCAATCAAATCAGATGTGTTGTTCATGGCAAAGATGCACTCGAAGAAGCACGGCAAGTCCAAGTCAAGGAAGCCGGTGATGGAGACCACCCAGCTGCCCCAGGGGATACCCCCCAAGGCGGAGATAGAGGAGATCATAGTGGGCTACGCCAAGCAGGGCATGAGCCCCCAGATGATAGGCCTTACGCTCAAGGAGAAGCACAACGTGCCCTACGTGAAGGAGGTCATGGGCAGGAGGCTCGTTGCGATACTCAAGGAGAAGAAGCTCGCCAACGCCCTTCCCTATGACATGCTCGACCTCATGAAGAAGGCGGTGAACATGAGGCACCACATGGAGAAGAACAAGCAGGACGCGAGCAACAAGCTGAGGCTGAGCAGGACCGAGGCCAAGATATGGAGGCTCTCCAAGTACTACATGAGGGAGGGAGTTCTCCCGGACGGCTGGAGGTACGACCCGAAGCAGGCTGAGCTCCTGATAAAGGGATCGTGATTGAAAATTGGTAGGATGACATGGCGCTACAAAAGAAGGTCGACAAGTGGAAGATGAAGCAGTGGTTCTCGGTATACGCACCGAAGGTGTTCAACGAGAGCGTGGTGGGCGAGATGCCGGCCAACGACGAGAAGGCGGCCATGGGCAGGAACATAGTCATCAGCCTGGACACCCTCACCAAGAACCCCTCGCACGCCTACACCAACGTGGTGCTCAAGGTTGAGAACGTGCAGGGCACCTCCGCAAGGACCAGGCTCGTGGCCCTGGAGCAGCTCTACAGCTACACTAGGTCGCTGGTGAGGAGGTACAGGAGCATAGCCACCTCGGTCATACCGGTCACCACCAAGGACGGCATCAGGATGGTTGTGAAGATGATAGCGGTCACCAGAAGGAGGACCGCCCACAGCAAGATCCTCGGTGTCAGGAAGGAGATGAACCAGCTAGTCGAGGCGTACGCGAAGGAGAACGACGCGGCCCCGATGATAAGCGCGATAATAGACGGCAAGTTCCAGGCCGAGCTCTCTGCGAAGCTCGACCACATAACAGACCTCAACAAGATAGAGGTCAGGAAGCTTGAGATAAAGGGAGCGTAATGGCCCTGGCCGACAAGACCAAGAAGGCCTACAGGTACGACATGGAGATAAAGGCCGAGATCCTGCAGTTCCTAATCCTCAACGAGAACGGGGTCAATGCTGGAGCCTTGAGCAGATGCGTCAACCTGAGCCACTACAAGGTCCTGGAACACGCCGCGGACATGAGCGCGTTGGGCCTTATCGAGATAAAAAATCCCACAGGGAGGATAGCGCGAGACGGATTTAACGGCCCGGTGGTCAACGGCCTTAAGATCTACAAGGTAACCGATGCGGGAAGAGTAGCATTGCTCAAGTACAAGGATGTCAGGAACCTGTTCATACTGAGGAAGGAGGGCCAGAAGGCATCCAAGCTCGACGATGAGGCTAGCTCATCCCTATGAGCAGGACGCCGGCCGCTATCACTACAACGCCTACCCATCTGAGGATGGGCACGTTTTCTGCGAGTATCGTTGCCGCGAAGATCGTGGTGAATATGTAGCTGAGGCCGCCCATGCTGTACGCCCAGCTCAGGTGCATCCTGCTCAGCACGTAGAAGTACATCACGGTCGCGATCACGTATGCGATGAAGCCCGCTGCTATCAGCCCTATGAAGAGCGAGTGCACGCCGAAGGCGTACTTGAACAGGAACTGGCCTACTGCCCCCAGCAGCGTGGAGAAGAAAAGTATCGTTATGCCGAGGCGTTTGTCGCTTGCCATGCCATCACGTTGTCACTGCAACTATCGCTATGCCTAGGAATATCAGCACCACGCCGAGTATCCTGAGCACGCTCAGCTTTTCCTTGAGGAACAGCGAGGAGAGCACAGCTATGAATATGAACGAGGCGGCGAACGTCGGGTAGACGAAAGAGAGCTCGGCGGAGGACAGCGCGTAAAGATAGATGACGAAGGCGACTATGTATATCAGTATGCCGCCCACTATCAGCCTGTTCTTCGCGAGGCGCAGCATGTCCCACCTCGTGTGGAGCCTGTCCTTGAGCCCCTTCTTGAACATGATTTGCGAGAATGAGACGAGAAGCGCAGCAACAAGTGTTATAAATATGACAGAATATATACTCACGGACACCACGGTTAGTAGATGAAAGACATAGAACTGCCCATTATAACGTCGATTATCACGATGGCACTTGCAATATTGGTAATAGGCGTATTTATATTCTTCGGAGCCTCCGCGCTCTTCTATTCGGTGCTGCTCATAGGGATAGTCTTCGGCTTCGTGAACGGCTGGCTGATATCGAGGCACGAGAGGATGCGCGGGAAGGCGCCGCCTTCTCCGGCGAGGTACACGAGGATACCCGAGCGGAAGAGGCCAAGGGGAAGGAAGTCTAGGAGAAAGTAGGCCGCTTTGATGAACGTCCTCATAATAGCCGAGAAGCCTAGCGTTGCGCTGAGGATAGCGATGGCGCTGGGCAACGACAACCAGAGGAAGGTGATGTCGGACGGGGTCAGCTACTACGAGATAAAGGAGCCCAAGAATACGGTGTACATAGCCGCCGCGGTGGGCCACGTCTTCACGATACACCAGACCGACAAGGAGAGGAACTACCCGGTGCTCAGCGTGGGGTGGGAGGCCTCGTACAAGGTCAACAAGAAGTCGGATTACACTAAGAAGTACCTGGACGTGTTCCAGGAGCTGGCGCCCAAGGTGGACATGTTCATAAACGCCTGCGACTACGACACGGAGGGAACCGTCATAGGCACAAACATAATCAAGTTCGTGGGCGGCAAGGACGGCGAGAAGAGGGCAAAGAGGATGAAGTTCTCCACCACCACGGTCCCGGACCTCAAGGAGTCTTACGCGCACCTCATGCCGCTGGACATGGGGAACTTCAGGGCCGGAGAGGCTAGGCACATACTCGACTGGCTCTGGGGGATAAACCTGAGCAGGGCGCTGACCAGCGCGATATCCGCCAACAGGTTCACCAACGCGCTCAGCATAGGGAGGGTGCAGGGGCCGACTCTTGCGATACTCGCGAAGAGGGAGATAGAGATCTCGAACTTCGTCCCGACACCGTTCTGGAGAATCAGCTCCATCGTCGAGAAGCTGGAGTTCCTGAACACCAGAGGTGACGTGAAGGACAAGGCGGTTGCGCAGAGGGCACTTGACGACAGCAAGGCCAATTCGAGGAACGCGGTGGTCAGCGGGATAGAGAGCACGGAGCAGACCATAAGGCCGTTCCCGCCGTTCGACCTCACCACGCTTCAGCTCGAGGCCGCCAAGGCGTTCAGGCTTGACCCCTCAGCCACGCTGGCGACGGCGCAGTCGCTTTACGAGAGGTCGTTCATATCGTATCCAAGAACCTCCTCGCAGAAGCTGCCCTCCACGCTGGGACTCCCCAGGATAATAGCGGAGTTGGCGAGGATACCAGCCTATTCTGAGTTGGCCAAGAGGCTGATCAGGGAGAAGAGGTTCCATCCCAACGAGGGCGCTAAGACCGACGAGGCGCACCCTGCTATCTACCCTACAGGGATACCGCCCAGCAACCTGTCCGATGTTGAGGAGAAGCTCTATGACCTGATAGCCAAGAGGTTCCTCTCCTGCTTCGCGGCCAACGCAAGGGTCGCAAGGACGAGAGTGATCGTATCGATGGGCCAGGAGACTTACTCCGCCAACGGCGCGACCATACTCGACAAGGGGTGGCTCGAGTATTATCAGTACACCACCCTGAGCGAGAAGATGCTCCCCCCGCTGAAGAAGGGGCAGAGGGTGGGCGTGGCATCGGTTGACATGAGGGAGATGATGACCCAGCCGCCCAAGAGGTACTCCAAGGCCCAGCTGATAGCGGAGCTGGAGAAGAGGAACCTTGGCACCAAGGCCACCAGAGCCGCGATAATAGACACGCTTTTCAGGAGGAACTACATAGAGGGCATAAGCATCAACGTCACGGAGTTCGGCATGAGCGTGTACGAGACGCTGGAGAAGAACGCCAACATGATAGTCAATGAGGATACTACGAAGACGCTCGAGGAGGACATGGAGCAGATAGTGAGCGGCAAGAAGAGCGAGGAGGAGGTCATAGAGGAGGGCAAGAAAATGCTCATAGAGGCCCTCGCCACATTCGACAAGAACAAGACGAACATAGCGGAGGCGATGAGGAAGGGGCTGCAGGCAAGCGAGACGCTGGGGCCGTGTCCGAAGGACGGCGGGGACCTGGTGATTAGGAGGTCGAGGGTGGGGAAGTTCTTCGCGGCTTGCGCCAACTACCCCAAGTGCACCACGACGTTCTCTGTGCCGCAGAACGCCAAGATAGTGCCTACTGGACAGGTGTGCGAGCACTGCCACACGCCGATAATAAAGGTGGTGAGGAGGGGGAAGAGGCCGTTCGAGATGGACCTTGATCCCAACTGCATAACCAAGAAGGAGTGGGGCAAGAGGGAGGAGGGACAGGAGGAGAAGCCGATGGCTACGGTCCAGCCCGCGCCAACTGCGGGGACAGTTGAGAAGCCAAGGGCAGCCAAACCCGCAAGGAAGAAGGCAGCTGCAAAGCCAAAGAAAACAACAAAGAAAAAGGCGGAATGATGTTCATACCACAACATTACAGGAGACTGAAGCGCGGGCCGCAGGTGATGCTGCCCAAGGACATTGGGATGGTGCTCACCTATGCAGGCGTCAACAGGAACAGCGTATGCGTAGACGCCGGCACCGGCAGCGGGTGGCTTGCTGTCTCCCTCGCCAGGGTGGCAAAGGAGGTGTACAGCTACGACACAAGGGACGAGTTCAGCAAGATAGCGGAGAGGAACAGGCTGAACGAGAACCTTGATAACTTGGTGCTCAAGCACGGCGACGTGACAAAGAAGATAGAGGAAAGGGATGTCGACCTCGTGACGCTTGACATGCCCAACTCCGACAAGGCGGTAGGGAAGGCACACAAGGCGCTGAAGAGGGAGGGCTACATCTTCGGCTACCTCCCGCACATGGAGCAGGTGAAGGCATTCGTGGCCAAGCTGGAGAGGTACAAGTTCGTGAACATATTCGTGTGCGAGACGATCGTGAGGGACATGCTCGTCAGGAAGGAGGGAATAAGGCCGTCTACGAAGGGCGTGTGGCACACCGCCTACCTTGTCTTCGCCCAGAAGGCCTGAAGGGCAGAGCAGAAGCTAAGGGGCAAACAAATAGGCGTATGCAGATGCATACGCCTGGGTGGATGAGAATAGGGTTTATAGGATACGCGTGAGCTTTTTCCTACATGTTTAGTGAATAACGTATTTCACGCTAAGATTTAAATACCTTTCTATTGGCTGGTGAACCTCCGATAAAAGATTTGCGGGCTACTTCGCCTTGATGGCGATGTACCTGTTTACGAGGTCAACCGCCTGCGAGACCGCCCTCTTTATGTCCGCGGATGTCCTCGCTCCGGTGCAGATTATCTTCCCGTTCTTGAAGAGCAGCAGGGCCGCCTTCGGCTCGTGGACCTTGAATATGGCGCCGGGGAACTGCTCTGGCTCGTAGTCTATGTCGTGCGACAGCTTGGCCAGCCCGTAGAGGTCGAGATCTATGTTTAGCTCGGCCTTTGCGACCATGTTCTCCACCCTGTAGGTGGGCTTGAGCACCACGTGCTTGTGAGGAGTTGACGATCCCTTCTTTGCCATCTTAGCACCGTTTCAAGAGTAATTGAACCCGTAGGTTTAAATAGGTTCTTAAATCACCGAGGCGAGCCTCTTGAGGACAAGATACGCCGCAACGCAGGTCGGAAGCTCCTCCGTAGAACCCTCGTACGGGCCGTACTCCTTGCCCCCCATTGCGAACTTGGGCACCTTATCTGCCTTGACCCTCAGGCTCCCTGCCTTGAATGCAATCGCATCCCTCATCGGATCGAACGACTTGAGCTCCTTCAGGGAGGGGATCGTCTTCGCGATGAGCCCGGTGTCGCCGTGGAGCGTGTTTGGCATCCTGATGAGGTGGTAGAGGTCGTTGGTGACGTTCTTGTCTATGGACTCGCTCTGGCCTATGGAGATGCCCTTGAGCACGTTGGCCCAGAACTCCGCCTTCTTGGGTATGTTGACCTTGTCCCAGTTGCCCGTGGTTATGCCGAGTATTATCTCCGCCCTCTTCCTCACCAGCAGGTTGGCCTCGGTCCTCTCTATCCCGAGCCCCTGCAGCGAGCTGGTGCCCTCGTTTATCGCCCTTATTATCCCGTTGGCGAGCTTCCCTCCCCATCCGTAGTCAGTGGGCTTCGGCCCCTCGAGCCTCTTGCCCTTCATCCCAAGGGTGGGGAAGAACACAGCGAGGTCGATGTTGTTGCCGGCTATGTAGTCGCTTATGTTCTTCCTTGCGTCGCCGCCGAGGCCGAACACCTCGTCGCCGTAGACGTGGACGTGGTAGCCCCTGTTCCCGCTGAAGTTTATCCCCATCTGCTCCTCCCTGAAGCCGAAGTCCGGGATGAGGAAATCCTCTATCAGCTTTATCGTCTCCTCCCTCACAGAGTCGAGGCAGTTCCTGCAGACCCACTTGCCCCCGTGCTGGAGCTTGCAGTCCAGCTTCAGGTCGTCGGCATCGAGGTCGAAGACCAGCTCGGCGCCGAGCAGTCCCTTGTCCTTCATCTCACCCCTTTGGTCTGGCTTTTGGTAGTACGCGGAGGAGTAGGAGACAAAGGGCGGCACGTTCCTGACGAGGTAATCGGTAAGCTCCTTGCCGGACTTGAACGAGTAGTGCCTGTAGGCGATCTTCTTCTCGAAGTCGCCGAAGCCGAACTCCCTCTTCTCGATGTTGGTGGGCACTATCCCCGTGGCCTTCTGATAGTATCCCTTCATCAGGGACCTTACCCACTCCATCGACTTGTTGTCGAGCAAAGGTTCACCTTTTTTTATTTAGCCTTGCCCTGCCTCTTGGAGCCGTCCTTGACGCGCTCCTCCTGGCGAAGGCAATGGCTGCCAGCATTATCGCGATAATGGCGGCTATTGAGACAACACTTACTGAACCGAAGCCGAGCGCGTAGCTGCCGACCTGCAGGTTGTATGCCACGGTGTTGGGCGAGAACACATAGCCGTACTCCAGGTTCGTGCCGACCGTCGGTGCCGGTGAGGTTGACGATGAGAACGACTCGTACTGCCCGGCGGATTGCGTGAGAGGGGTCTGCGTCACCGGGAAGGGCTCAGGTCCCGGCGAGCCGTAGAACTGGGCCACCACCTTGTGCGCGCCCGTGCCGCACACGTTGATCACGGAGTTGAAGCTCCCGGCGCTATCGGTCTTCACTATCGCGGCGAGCCCCATCTGCGAGGTGAGTATCCCGTTGCCGGTGGACGTGAGCGGGTCGCAGTACTGGTAGCTGCCTATGTTGGCGTCGAACGTTGTGGAGGGGAGGCCGAAGTTGCCGTAGATGTTGCACTGGTCGGCTGGCGCGGTCGTGAGCAGGCTCTGGGGCTCCGGCGCGCACTCTCCGGGGTTCTTGCCGTAGTTGGTGTGGAAGGTTATCGTGTCGGCTATGGTCGGGGCTGTGGATCCCTGGGTGTATGTGGCCAGCGGGTCTGCCAGCGGGCAACCCCCGGCGGCGGTGCCGAAGGCGCACTGCAGCGCGTACTGGTAGTATTCGCTGGGCGACTGGCCCGGGGTGAGCGTGGGGCTGAAGAAGTTTATGTTGGTGTCGTAGTAGATGTAGATGGGTGAGCCCGCGGGGAGCGGGTAGGTGCCTATGGAGTTGGTGTAGGTGGCCATGCCGGTGACGTCTATCGTGGTCTCGTTGGCGTTGAGCGCGTTGACGGTGACCACGGGGCTCAGGCTTATCTGAGCGAGGTTGGCTAGGTCCACGCCGAGCGGCATGTGTATCACGTTGTTGAACCTGTCGACCAGCGTGTATATCAGCCTGTTGTAGCCGAGGAGCGAGTTCTCGGGGGTGGAGAGGCCGGCGTAGTATACCTCCGATGCCTGCTGCACCAGCTCGAACAGTGGCAGATAGCTGAGCTGCGAGTAGTTAGCGTAGCTGAGCTGGGTGTTGCCCTGGAAGATCTTGGTCGGGTTTGTGGAGTAGTAGTACTGGCTCGGGCAGGACCCGCCGCATGTGGGACCCACCTTGCTCAGCGTGCTCGGATCTGCGGCCTGCGACTGCTGCAGGCTGAATGCGGGATAAGAGGCCGTGCTCTGGGCAGACTGCTGCACGAAGAAGTTCTCCCTGTAGTTGAGGGCCTGCACCGCGTTCATCACCATCGGGCTGGTGTAGCCGTTGGGGTTTATGCTGCTCGGGGTTATCGTGCTGTTTATGTACATCGCGCCGAAGAGCCTGTTGGTGAACGTCTGGGTGTCTATGCGCGGTATTGTTATCATCGCCGCGTCGGAGATGTTGGCTATGTAGTAGTTGCTTCCCGGGGTGAACTGCACGTATGTGCCGCCGCCCTCTATGGTGTTGTTGAGCGAGTTGCTCTTGGGCAGGTTTACCCTTCCGTATGCGTACTGCACCACCGAGCCCTGCGCCTGGGTGCCGGTAAGGCCCCCTGGTATCGGGTACTGGCATCCGGGCTCCTCCCTGAGGCAGTGCGCTGAGCCCCCCTTCAGCCCTCCGCCGCCGTACTGCACGCAGTGGTAGTAGTTGGGCGGCGGGGTGCCGGCGACCACCTCTCCCTGCAGGTATCCGCCGTCGCTGTACTGGTTGGGGGAGGTGATTCCGCTCCCCAGGGTGTAGACTATCTTGTAGGGTATGAGCACGTAGCCGGATATGATGGTGTTTGCATACGTGTTTGGCTGGGGCACAGGTGCGCTGGCCGTTGCGCCCGAGGTGCCGGTGAGCGAGCTGGAGAGCTGCTGCGCGTTAATATTGGACGCCTCCTGAGAGGCCTGCTGGCACTGCTGGAGCCCCCCTGCCGTGGTGGACTGGCAGTTGAGCCCGGTGGGGAACAGCGACGATACCACGTTCTGCAGCGAGAGATACTGCTGGGGGGATCCCTGCGACTCGAGATAGTA
>JAGWGP010000002.1 GCA_028867285.1 Microcaldota archaeon
GGGGAGGGACGCTAAATTCCTGATTGACTACTGGCAGAAGAAGCACCCGGTGGCATCCGAGATAAAGGGCACTGTTGCCAACAAGCCCGTAGATGCGGCGACAGGCACCGTGAAGATAGTGCTCACGATAAAGGACACCGAGAAGGTCAAGCCAGGCGACATACTCGTGGCTGCGATGACCGAGCCTAACTTCATACACGCGATGGAAAGGGCATCCGCGTTCATAACGGACGAGGGCGGCATACTGTGCCACGCCGCGATAGTGGGCAGGGAGATGAACAAGCCCTGCATCATAGGCACCGGCAACGCAACAAAGGTGCTCAAGGACGGCGACACGGTATCTATGGACCTGAACACCGGCGAGGTGAGGCTTGGGGCGTTGGACTCCGAGGCCGCGGGCCCCTCCAGGTCCAAAAGGAGGGCGAGACCGCAGGAACAGCAGCCGATACCACAGGAATCCATCGAGACCGCGCTCGACACCGCTTTGGTCGTCCCGTTCGAGCACATAAGGAAGGAGCACATACACATAGCAGGAGGAAAGGGCGCCAACCTCGGTGAGATGTCCCAGAAGTTCCCGATACCGAGCGGATTCTGCGTGACTGTCAACGCTTACAAGATGTACCTCAAGGAGAGCGGCCTCGAGGCAAAGATACACGCGATGCTCAAGAAGCTTGATGTCAAGGACAACAAGGCGCTGGACAGGACCAGCGCCGAGATAAGGAAGATGATACTCTCACATCCCATTCCATCCGGCGTGAAGGCGCAGATACTTCAGGGATACACAAGGCTGGGGGGCGCATATGTCGCGGTGAGGAGCTCCGCGACTGCCGAGGACATGCCTAACGCCTCGTTCGCGGGGCAGCAGGACACCTATCTCAACATAAGGGGCGAGAAGGCCCTGCTCGACGCGGTGAGGAGCTGCTGGGCCTCCCTCTTCACCTCAAGGGCGATCTACTACAGGGAGCTCAACAAGTTCGAGCACGAGAAGGTGCACATATCCGTCGTCGTCCAGAACATGATAGAGGCCGAGAAGTCGGGGATAATGTTCAGCGTCAACCCGGTGACCAGGGACAGGAACGAGATGATAATCGAGGGGAGCTTCGGACTGGGCGAGGCGATAGTCTCGGGCATGGTGACCCCCGACAGCTACATAATAGACAAGCGCACCATGAAGCCGAAGGAGATAAAGATCAACACTAAGAGGATTGCGATAGTCAGGAGCAGCACCGGCAAGAACGAGAAGATAACCCTCCAGGAGGACAGGGCCAACGCAAGGTGCCTGACCGACCAGGAGCTCAAGAGGCTTGCCGAGCTTGCCACGAGCATAGAGAGGCACTACGGAAAGCCGCAGGACATGGAGTGGGCGATAGCCGACGGCCAGGTCTACATACTGCAGAGCAGGCCGATAACCACGCTATGATTCTACCTGGCGGGCATCCTCCAGGTTATGGTAGGCTCGTCTGGCCCGAGGGTCACAGCGTTGCACCCAAACATGTTGCCCAGCTTGCGGGCGGCCACGTCAAAGCTCTTGTCCACCACCCTCCTTGAGAGCCACATGTGTATGTTGAACTCCTTCAGGCCCCCCTCTGGGTTGACGCTGTTGTATAGCGCAATCCTGAATAAACCGTATCTTGCCGAACATTCGTCGATTCCTGCAGCTGCCTTCGCTCCGTCGAAGCCTCCGCTCTTGATCCCCAGCACTGCCTCCCTGGAGATGGATATCTCGTCCTTGCCCGCGAACCACAGCCTGCCCTCCAACGGCGCGTTGCTGCCCTCCATGCGACCCTGGTTCGCCCAGCTGTTAAACAGGTAATTCCACGTCTTCTCAACGCCTCCCCCATTCCCGCCTTCCATATGGTCTACTGTATTCACCCTTGCGTTGAGCATGTCGGCCACAAGGGTCTTTATCTGCTTCTTAGCCGCGTCTATGTCCATGGTCCTGAGCAGCAGCTTGACCGTGCTGCTCAGGTCGGCCTCTGACTGGCTTTTCGCTACCCTTTTCTGGTGTGCGCTAAACCATGAATCCAAATCGCTCATCTTTTCTGGCGCCATCTTACTACCTATTCAGGCCTCTGGTGGTCGCAGGAGACCCTGTTGCACACCGTGCACTGCATCTTATACCTTATCTTCTCCATCTGGTAGATCGTAAGCTTGTCCTTGTTCTCCGCCAGGATCTTCACTGCCTTGTTGAACGTGGTCCAGGTGCCGTCCCTCTCCAGCTTCTCTATGCGCTGGTCCATCGTCTCTTTAGTCTTGGATTCGGTCATTGCGATTACCCTGTTGGGCGATTACAAGTCTACATTGAAGGTGCGCTTCTCAACCAGCGTCTTCATGAACTCCAGCACGTCCGGCCAGTTGGTCACCGTTATCGTGGTCATGTGGAGCTTGTACTGCTCGTAAGGCGGCAGCAAGGGATTCCCATAGTCGTCAAGGCCCGCCTTTGCCGCCTTGGTGTTGAAGTGTATGTTCAGCCTTCCTGGCTTCTCCATGGCGTTTATCTGCTTGTCGTCTATCAAACTGTTTGCATGCAGGTGCTTTTCAGGGTCCGTTGCTGTCACGAAATCCTCCCTCTCTATCGGGAGGTTGAAGCTCTTGAATATCGCGAGGAACTTCGGTATGTCCTCTTCGGTGGCCTGCGTGACTATCTTCATCCTCACGCCCAATTTCCTCAGCTCGTTCAGAATCTCAGGCAGCCTCGGGTCCGTGAGCTTTATCTCATCGGGCCTCTCCAGCACCTTATTCATGGCCTCCATTGCTAGTGGGTTCTTTGTGGTTATCTCCTCGGGTTTAGGCTCCCTTCCGAGCCTCTCCCTCATTATTGCAAGGACGCCAGGCATGGTGTCTATCAGCGTGCCGTTAACGTCAATACCCAGAACTATGTTCCTTATGAACAGGCCCTTCTTCTCGAACATCACAACGGCGTCGTTGACCTGATTCACGCCCTGCAGGTTCTTGACCCGGTGCACCTCCTTTATGAGCGGCTCCTCCAAGCCATTCCTGGTGCGCGCCTCCTTCTCGCTCTCCATTATATCATCAAATTGTAGCGATAATATCGGGGGGTTCTTCATATATATAGCTTTGCAAAAATCAGCAGAAAGGTTTAAAAACCTACCTTTTGGCTCCGACGTCAAGTTAGATGTGGTTGCAGTCTTGGTTGCGCTTCCAATCCCTATTAACTGGATCTGGGTTTGGTCACTATCTTGTCCCCTATCCAGCACGCGATCTCGAATGCAACGCAGACTGCCACTATCGCAGCCGGTATGAACCAATCTACGAAGAACGCAAGCGCGAACAGCAGCGCAATGAGGAGATAGGCCGCATGCAGCACCAGCCATCCCAGGCCCCTGAAGAACGAGTTCTCCCAGGACAGTATCTCTTCCAGGAGAGCGGAGTGCGCACCGGACGCAAACTTGTATATCCTCGACATCAGAACACCCCGAACTTCCTCCTGGTCTGGTTGGCGTCAGCCTTCCCGTCCTTCTCCACCTTGACCCTGAACCTCTCGTTGATTAGTATCTTTCCGTTGCCCCTGCACTCCTTGCACGGCTGGTCGTAGCTCTTGCCCTTGCCCATGCACCTGTCGCAGATCGTCATCTGGGTGAACATCCCGAAGGCTATGTTGCGCTGTGAGTACTTCATCCCCTTGCCGTCGCACGCCGCGCACTTGGTCTGCTTTGAGCCCGGCTCGCCTCCCTTGCCCTCGCAGTGCTTGCACCTGGCGTAGTGCTGCACCTGGAACTCCCTGTCCATCCCGTTCTCTATGTCGTCGAACGAGAGGTTGAGCGTCACACCCGTGGGCTCCTGCTCCTGGAACCCCTCGAACGGGCCGAACCCACCGCCGAAGCCGAACCCCTGGTTGAACAGGTTCCTGAATATGTCCTCCGCGTTGAAGCCCTTGAATATGTCCTCCTCGCTGAACCTCTGGCCGAAGCCCTCGGGGCCGAAGGCGTCGTACTGCCTTCTCTTCTCCGGATCTCCCAGTACGGCGTAGGCGGCGTTGATCTCCTTGAACTTCTCCTCGCTGCCCTTATCCTTGTTCCTGTCAGGGTGGTACTTCATGGCGAGCTCCCTGTAGGCCCTCTTTATCTCCTCAGGGCTAGCGCTCTTCTTGACGCCCAGCAGCTCGTAGTAGTCCTTGGCCATCTGAATTACTTGCTCTCGTTTGAATCCGCGCCTGCAGCTCCCGCATCCCCGCTCTCGCCGTCCGGCTGGGGGCCCGCGCCGCCTGGGGCGCCCTGCCCTCCGGCCCCGTAGATGCTCTTGCCTATCTCCTCCATCGCGCGCACCAGCTGGTCCGTCTTGTCCTTGATTTCGGGGTAGTTGTCCGTCTTGAGGACCTCCTCGAGCTCCTTCTTCGCTGCCTCCACCTTGTCGGCGACCTCCTTCGGCACCTTCGCCCTGTAGTCCTCCAGCGCCTTCTCTGCAGCGTATATCGTGGACTCCCCGGCGTTCTTGGTCTCGATGTTGTCCCTTATCTTCTTGTCCTCCTCCTCGTACTTCTTGGCGTCCTCCATCTTGCTCTCTATGTCCGCCTTGTTCATCTTGTTGGGCGCCATTATGTCCATGCTCTGCGCCTTCCCTGTCTTGGTGTCCTTCGCGGTCACGTGGAGTATGCCGTTGGAGTCTATGTCGAACGTCACCTCTATCTGCGGCGTTCCCCTCGGCGCTGGCGGTATTCCCGTGAGCTCGAACCTCCCGAGGTCGACGTTGTCCTTCGCTAGCGCCCTCTCTCCCTGAACCACGTGTATGTCCACCTTCGGCTGGTTGTTCTCCGCGGTTGTGAACACCTGGGACTTCTTCACCGGTATGGTGGTGTTCCTCTCTATCAGCTTGGTGGCTATGCCTCCCAGCGTCTCTATGCTGAGCGAGAGCGGGGTCACGTCCAGGAGGACTATGTCCTTGACCTCTCCGGTCAGCACGCCGGCCTGCACGGCCGCACCCAGCGCCACGGCCTCCATGGGGTCCACTCCCCTCTCGATCTTCTTCCCAAGGAGCTGCTCCACGTACCTCTGCACGATCGGCATCCTCGTGGGTCCTCCTATCAGCACTATCTTGTCCAGCCCCGCAGGCTCCATCTTCGCGTCCTGGAGCGCCTGCATCACCGGCTTGGCCGACCTCTCTATTATCTTTATGACCAGGCTCTCCAGCTTCGCCCTGGTGAACGAGTACGTGAAGTTCACCGGCTTGCCCTTGTCCTCAGCCAGGAACGGGAGGTTTATCTCTGTGGTGAGCACGGTGGAGAGCTCTATCTTTGCCTTCTCTCCAGCCTCCCTCAGCCTCTGCATGGCCTGGTGGCTCCCTGTCACATCCACCCCGGTCTTGGCCCTGACCTCGGCCGCAAGGAAGTCCACCACTGTGTTGTCCATGTCGGTTCCGCCGAGCTGGGTGTCCCCGCTGGTCGACTTCACCTCGAACACTCCCTTCCCGAACTCCATTATCGTGACGTCCAGGGTCCCTCCGCCCAGGTCGTATACCAGGATCTTCATGTCCCTGTCCGACTTGTCGAGGCCGTATGCAAGGCTCGCTGCCGTCGGCTCGTTGACCAGCCTCACGACCTCCAGCCCCGCTATCTGGCCGGCGTCCTTGGTGGCCTGCCTCTGGTTGTCGTTGAAATACGCGGGCACGGTGATGACCGCCTTCTTAACCTCCTCGCCCAGGAACGCCTCGGCGTCCTTCTTTATCTTCTGGAGGAGTATCGCGGACAGCTCCTGCGGCGTGTACTCCTTGCCGAATATCTTGTACCTATAATCTGTCCCCATCTTCCTCTTGAACGCGGACACGGTTCCGTCCGGGTTCGCCACAGCCTGCCTCTTCGCTGGCTCGCCCACCAGCCTCTGTCCGTCCTGCGTGAACGCGACATAGCTAGGGAACGCCTTTCCATAGAGCGAGGCGCCCTCGCTGCTCGGTATTATGACCGGCCTTCCGCCCTCAAGCACCGCTGCCGCAGAATTCGACGTTCCGAGATCTATTCCTATTATCTTCATTGTCTCACCAATCTGTTTCAAGCATCATCATTCGGCCTTGTTGCCCTCCCTTGCCTTGGCTATTATCACCGACGCAGGCCTGAGCATCGCGCCATTGAACATGTATCCCTTCTTTATTACCTCGAGGATCGTGCCCTCCTTCTTGTCGCTCTCCCTCACGAGTATTATCTCGTGCTTGTAGGGGTCGAACTTCCCGTCCACCTCTATCTCGGCCAGCCCCTCCTTCTTGAGCGCCGATACCAGGTTCGAGTACAGCATCTCCAGCCCCTTGAGCGCCTCCTTGTCCTCGCTCTTGGCCATTGCAGCCACCGCGAGGTCGAACTCGTCCACTATCGGGAGCATGTGGAGTATGACCTCAGCCCTGCCCATATCCTTCGATCCGGCTATCTCGCCCCTGACCCTCTTCTTGTAGTTGTCGAACTCGGCCATCAGCCTGAGCAGTTGCTCCTTCTTGTCGTCCTCCTCGGGCTTCGGGCCTGCCTTGCCGTCCTCCTCGACGGGCTCTTCTAAAGCATCATTCCTCTCCTCGTCAGCCATCAGTCTCCCCTCTTCCTCTTCTTGGCCCTTGATTCCATCAGCCTGTCGAACTCCCTTGCCGTGTCGAGCATCTTCCTCATCTCCTTCTCTATGTCGTACTCTATCTCCTCTATCGCCTTGGACATCTCCGATGCCCTGAGGTAGTACTTCCTCCCGCGCTTGACTATGAGCCCCGTGTCCATGAACCTGTTGAGGTGGTATATCACCGTGCTCCTCGCCATCGGGGTCTCGAGCTTTATCTCAGCGCTCGACAGCCCCTCGTTGTTGTAGGCCGCCTCGGCGAATTCCCTGAGCATCTGCTCCTCCACGCTCTCCCCCTCGTCGTCGGACAGGCCGAGAACGTTGCAGAACCACTTTATCATGGCCTCGGAATCGTCGCTGTCAGGCCTCTCGACAAAGCGTATCATTATGCGCCCCACGTAGGATATTATGTGGCGATATATTTAAATAATGTTCGTTTTTTAGCAGTAAAAGCTGATATGTCAGTTATTTCCTGACATAACCCTATCCCGCCTCTCAGTGCTCGAGTATCCTTATTGCCGCCCTGCCGCCCCCTGCCGACATCCTCGCCGTTCCGCCTATGGGGAATGTTATCTGCGGGCTGGTGTGCGAGAAATCCACGTTGGCTATCACCGGCATGCCGTCCAGCTCTCTCTTTCCCTTTACCACTTTCTCAAGCTCGGCGTCGGATATCTTGGACCTGAGCTCGAACCTGCCTATGACTATCCCCCTCACCTCCTCGAATCCCGGCTGGTGTATCAGCGACTGCAGGTCCCTGTCGAATATCTTCGCCGTGGTCATGTAGTCGTCCTCCAAGAAGAGGATTGATCCCCCAAGGTCCGGCATGAACTCCGTGCCGTGCAGGAGGTTGAACGTGCATAGGTTCCCTCCGAGTATCCTTCCCTCAGCCTCGCCCTCGTTTATCACCTTAAATCCGCTGTTTTTGATGAACTTCCTGTCCTCCTGGTCCAGGTACCACTCGTCGTTGCTCCATTCCTCCGACGGCACCACGTCGAACGGTCCGTCCGACTCAAGGCACATCCTGAAGTACCGGAGGCTGTAGTCGAACCCCTTCCTCATCCCGAACGTCGCGAAGTGCGGGCCGTTGTATGTCACTAGCTTAGTCTTCGCGTATATCGCGTTGTGCAGCGCGGTTATGTCGGAGTAGCCGCACAGCACCTTCGGGTTCTTCCTTATGAGGTCGTAGTCTAGGTGGGTCAGCAGCTGGTTGGAGTTGAATCCGCCAAGCACAGTGATGAGCGCCTTGACGTTCTTGTCCCCGAACGCCTCGTGCAGGTCCGCGACCCTGTCGTCTATCGGCGTGGACAGGAACCCGTCGTCCCCGTGGATGCGCTTCCCGAACGTCACCTTGTAACCCAGGCCCTCCAGCACATCCACTGCATGCTTCCTGTTCTCCTCGGATATCACGTCGATGCTGGTCGCTGGGGCCACTATGCGTATCTCGTCCCCATGCCTCAGCTTCGGCGGTATCATGCGAACAACATCCTGCTATTGCTTTGCCCTCACTATGTTGTAGTTGAAGCGGCCGTCCGGCATCTTGCCGTACAGGTGTATCCAGAGCAGCAGAAGGGCCTCTGCGCCCCTGGCGCTCTTTATGCCCCCCAGGTCAATCACGGACTTCCAGCCGAAGCTCCTCAATACCTCCGCGACCTTGTCCTTCGCTCCCTGGTCGTCGCCGCTCATGAACGCCACGTGCTCTCCAGGCAGCATCGACGGGTTGACCATTACCTCGACGCCCATCGTGTTCAGCGTCTTGACCACCTTTGCGCCCGGGAACGCCCTCTGTATCTGCTCCCCAAGCGAGTCGGTGTTTGAGACCGTTAGCTTCAGCTCCCCTGTGGAGAAATCGAGCGGGTTCGCCACGTCGACAAGTATCTTGCCGCTGAGGTTCTGCTCGCCTGCCATCTTGAGCGCGGCCATCGAATCCGCGCCGTGGGTGCAGTTGAACACCATCTCTCCGAATGCTGCCGCCTCTGCGAACGTGCCTGTGGAGGCGTTCTTCCCAGCCTTGCCTGCCCACTCTGCAGCCTTCGGGTTGTCGCCGCTCCTGGAGCCCATCTTTACCTCGTGCCCGAGCTGCACCAGCTTGGTGCTCAGACCTGCCCCAACCATCCCAGTGCCCAGCATTCCTATTCTCATATGATCATCGAGTAGGATATGGCTGAGAAATTAGATAAGCCTTTCCGAAATGGGCCCGCGGAGAATCGGACTCCGGATCTTCTCTCTGTGAAAGAGACGTCTTACCACTCGACTACGAGCCCAGTAAGTGAATAATTATGTGCGCACTAAATAATAATATTGCTGCTAAAGTAGTTATATGCCAAGGTTCTACACCGGAGCGGGCGACGCGGGCTATTCCGGCCTGATAGGCGGGAGCAAGCTGCCCAAGTCAGGGGAGATATTCGAGGCCATAGGCAGCGTCGACGAGCTCAACAGCGCGATAGGTGTCGCGATAACCAACTCCACCGACGAGCACCTGGGCGACATGCTGCAGAACGTCCAGAACAAGCTGTTCATAATCGGGGCCGAGCTGGCGTCCGTCGCGCACGGCGGAGCAATGCCGGCGAAGTCAATCGACAAGGAATCCGTCACGGATCTGGAGAGGGGCATCGAGGAGCTGTCGAGCGGCCTGCCAGAGCTGAAGAAGTTCGTCCTGCCAGGCGGTTCGGTGAGCGGATCATACCTGCACCTCGCAAGGGCGGTGTGCAGGAGGGCGGAGCGCTCCGTCATCCGTGCCGGCACAGGCGAAAAACCGATTGCGAACCCCGAGGCCGTGAGGTATCTCAACAGGCTATCCTCGTTCCTTTTCGTTGCCGCACTTTACATCAACAGGAAAGAGGGCGTAGAGGAGCAGAATCCAACTTACTGATCAGATGTTGAAGTACTCCCTGAACGTGGGGGTGGTCTCGACCTTCTTTGTCCTCCCGACAGGGGTCCTCCTTATGAACTCCTTCTCGAGCAGCTCCTTCATGTAGTCGTAAGTGGAGGATCCGAACGCCTTCACTATGCTGTTCTGCATCACGGGCTCGTTCTTGCTTATGTAGGCGAGTATCCTCAGCGCCCCCTTCGACAGGTCCGGCGCCCCGGCTAGCGAGTTGACCTTCTCCACGTACTGCTGCTTTATGCCCAGCGTGTACCTGTCCCCCAGCCTCTCCACCAGGAAGGCGCTGCTCCCGTTCTGGTAATCCGCCATGAGCTCCTCCATCAGCTCCTTCACGTAGCCTATTGACATGACGCCCAGGACCTTCGCCAGCTCGTTGACGTCCAGCGCCCTGCCTGACACGAACAGCGCCGCCTCGGCTATCCTCTTGTGCTCAGGATCCTTAGCCCGCTGGTCTGCCATCCGCATCATCGTTTACCCGTATTATTATCTCGCCGAAGAACTGCTCCTGTATCATGGTGAGGCTCCCCTTGTGCGCAAGGAAGAGCATCGGTACGAACAGGTCAAGCAGCACGCGGTCTATGGTGCCGAAGTTCTTCGAGACGTCTGTGAAGTTGGCAAGCCCCTCCTTGTCCGCGCACTTGCCTATTATCTGGAACACTATGGTCGACTTCTCGTCTATGTCGTCCTTGTTGACTATCAGCTCCACCGGCGTGAACTTCTCCTTGAGCACCGATTCCCTCCTCTCGTTGAGCTTTATCGCCTGGTTGAGCGCGTCCATCAGCTCGTTGAGCGTTATCCTCCTGTTGGGCTGCATCCTAGCCCTCGGCATCAGCGCGGGCACCTCGGGCATTATCCTGGGAACCGCCTCACCGGCCGGCTCCTCCATAGCCTCCTCCACCGGGTCGAATATCGTTATGCTGTCGCTCTTGAACCTAAGCAGGATCGATGCGGCTAGTATTATGTTGGCCGGCACGTGGAGGTCCAGTATCCTCATCTGCTTGACCACCCCGACGTAGCTGTCCACTATCTTGACTATGTCTATGTCCCACGGGTCTATCTTGTGGGTCTCTATGAGATCCATCAGCAGCTCTCTCCACGTCGCGTTCTTCACAAGGTCCTGCAGGTCAAGCTCCTTGTAAGCCACGGTGCTGCTAGTAGCTACGCTATCCAACAAAACCTACCTTTCTGGTGCCGATTGTATTGCCCTGACAAGCTATTTATGCCTATTGCTCTATCTCGTCATTTCCTGATTATGGCGTAGTCCAGCACTATCTCGGTCTCCCTTGCGGAATAGGGCCTCACCACCCTGTCCAGCAGGAACCTCACCTTGTAGCCGTTCCTCTTTGCGTGCTCCCTTATGGCCATCTTGGTGTCCCCAACCACGGATTCGGCAGGGCCGAAGGTGTAGATGTGCACCACTGATTTCTTTTTGGACACCCGCAGCGCGTCGTCGAGGAAGGAGAGGCTCGTCTTCGGCATCGGCATCACAACCCTGTCTGCGAAGCCCTCGTTGTCCCCGGAGAGCCTCTTCACGCTGCCGCACTGTGCGGTCACGTTGTGCACCTTGTTGAGCCTCACGTTGTCGAGAAGGTAGTTGTACGCATTCCTGTTGAGCTCTATGCACCGCACAGTTGTCTTGGGGTGCGACTTGGCTATCTCTATGGCGAACGGGCCCACCCCAGCGAACAGCACCATAACCCTCTCCCTCGGCTTCACGAGCCCGAGTATCCTCGTCCTCTCGAACGAGAGCCTGTTTGAGAAAAAGGTCTTCCTGACGTCGAATCTGAAGAGGCAGTTGTTCTCCCTGTAGTCCGCGGTGTAGTTCCTCTCGCCGGCGACGTACCTTACCTTCCTTATCCTGTATATCCCGGTGACCGCGCCCGCCTTAGCCAGTACCGTACTCACCTGCCTGTGTGTGGCCAAGAGCTCCCTGGCCCTCGCCCTCTCCTTTGCCCTGCTCTCCTCCTCTATTATGGCTATGTTGCCGAGCAGGTCGTATCCCCTTGCCATAGATAGGCTTTTTAGCCTTTCCATACTTAATACTTAGTGGAAATAGGACATAGCTGGGGCTATCCCCTCTTTCTGTAAACGTGATAACGTGTATTTCGTAGTCAAGGTAACGTCGGGCCAGGAGAGGATTGCGGCCAACATGCTGCAGAACAAGATGAACCCGGAGATTCCCATATACTCCATAATAGTCGTGGAGGGGATGAGGGGCTACATAATAGTCGAGGCCGAGGACGAGGTCGCGGTGAGGCAGTACATAACCAAGGGCAGGAACATAAGGGGGATACTGCCCAAGCCACTCGCAGAGGACGAGGTCAACAAGCTTATAGAGGTAAGGGCGCACGCCGTAGGAATAGAGAGGGGCGACACAATAGAGTTCACAAGCGGGCCGTTCAAGGGCTACAAGGCGAAGGTGCTCAAGGTGGACGACCTGAAGGACGACATAACCGTCGAGCTTATGGACGTCGTCGTACCGATACCGATAACCACTAAGATGAACACTGCAAAGGTTATACAAAAGGCAGGCAAAGAGTGAAAAACAAGGAGATCATATGGCAGACGTAATAATAGCAGGACTGATTGAGGGGGGAAAGGCGTCGGGAGGACCGCCACTGGGTCCGGCTCTTGGACCCCTGGGCGTCAACATAAACGCTATAGTGGCCGAGATAAACGACAAGACCAAGCAGTTCGCGGGCATAAAGATACCGGTTAAGGTCATAGTCGACCCGGTCACCAAGAGCTACAAGGTCGAGGTCGGTGCACCGCCCACGAGCGCGCTCATACTCAAGGAACTGGGCATACAGAGCGGCGCCAAGACCAAGGACGAGACTGTAGGCAACATAACCATGGAGCAGGTCAAGAAGATAGCCCAGGCAAAGGAGTCTAAGATGTACGGCAACACCCCGGCAGCCAGGGCAAAGCAGATCATAGGAACCTGCAAGAGCATGGGCGTCAAGGTCGAGGGCGAGGACCCGAGGGTCATAATCGCCAAGATAAACAAGGGAGAGATAAAGATTTGATTTAAAGAAGGCAGAAAAATTATTTAAAGCGTAGTTTGGCTCATGTATCTCTTAACTTTAGCTAAAGCCCAAAGGAGTTTCTAAACTCTCTAGCATCTATTTCGTCAATTACGGATGTTTCATTAGGGTTTTGTTTTTCTGTGTTTTTCCTTAGCAACTCCTCTGAATCTTCCAGGGTCTTAGTTTTAGTATGTTCCTCAACCAATGTTGCATACATCTCATTTATTGTATCTACCCATGGCCCCTTTCTATAAACTTTTACCTCACTATATTTATTCAACGAGGCAAATGCTAAATCATAGGTATAACCATAATCCAATTTTGCACCTTTATCTAACATAGCACTACTGGTGCTTACTCCGTCGATTTTAAAAACTAAATTACCATCAAAATCTACCAAAATATCTGACAAGCTAGTTCTAATCCATACCTCATCTCTCCTCCCACCTATCCTTAGCTCTCTCTCACCACTAGCAACGTTATAATCATGATAACGGGTTGTAAAGTGTTCGCCTATTTCGGAATAATGCTCATACACACTTATGTCTGCTACTCCATGCTTATTAAGAATCGCACAAATCTTCTCCGCAATCTTTTTACCTTCTTCCTTCAAGTCGGCGATTGCCTTCTTCTCAACTGCAGTGAGTGTCTTCAAATCCTTGAAATTTTGTGTCATATTAAGTCCTATTAACCTGTAGATTTACTCTTCTTGCGCTTGGTATCCTTCTCCTTTTTGGGGGACTCTTCTCCCTCAGCCCCGCTTCTCTGCTGCTCAAGCTTCGCAACCATCTCCTTCAATTTGATGTTCTCCTCCTCAAGCTTCTGGTGGCTGCTCTTGCTGCCCTTGAGCTCGCTATTGATCTCCTTTGCGGTCTGCCTGAGCTTTTCATTCTCCTTGTTCAGTTTAGCGTCATCCTCTAGTCTCCTCTGCCTCTCCCTTGCCCTCTCTATCTCGGCAAGGTCCAGCCCCTCGTTGTTGGGCAGCCTAAATTCACCTATGCCTATCAACTTCTGCACCGCCGGCAGGTCCTTTTGCAGGTTGGCCAGGAACTGCTCATCTATGTGTCCCCTCTCAAGCTCGTAATTTCCATCTTTCCTGTCCTGTATGTTCTTCAGCGTCTGCAGGTGGGCATAGCATATCAGGGGCCCCACGAACCGGTCCTCTATCAGCCTCCCGGGTTCTATCGAGCAAGTCTCTATCAACGAGTAGAGGATGTCCAGCGTCTCTATCGCCTCGTCTATGCTCTGTACTATCGTTATGGCGCCATACGCGGCAATCTCGGGCCTTGCCTTTACCCTTGCCATCAAGCTCTCGTTTTCAGGGTTCTCTATCAGTATCAGCTTGGTCGCCGCAACCTCGAGCTCCTTCTCGCCCTCCTTGGCCCAGGCCTCGTAGGCTGCCTTTCCGAGGACACCGCTGTCGTCCACAAGTATGTTGTACCTGACCTGGTCTCCGGCGTATTTCTTGAGGGTGCTGTCTATGCTGTCGCAATCGATCTGTATCGCCTTTACCCCCGCCGCTGCGTGACCACCCTCCTTATTCTTGTCTTCCGGGGACACATACACCACCTCCTTGTCCTTGTAGTGCATCCCTACAACCGTGGGGTTCTTAACGTAATCCTTTATCGTATCCTCCATCCTGTGCGGCGCGGCGGTCAGTATGCCGCTCCCGGGAAACTTGTCGAATATTCCAAGGAACTCCTGGGTGTCCTTTATCGCAAGCATCCTATCGCTGCCGCCGTTTGCCACGCGGGCGAACTCGTGGTTTATAAGGTTTACGAGCGGCTCCGCAGTCAATCCGTATGGTAGGTACCACGTTCTTTGGCCCTTCAGGTCGCTTCGCTTCCTATAATGCGTCCTGGCCGCCTCAGGCCCCAGCTTCTTGCTCTTCAACATCTCCTTATACTCCTTCTCAGTGGGCCACAGCTTGGGGTTGAACCCCGGGTTGTAGATCTGGTCCATGTGCCTATTGTATAAGCGAACGGAAAGGCCACCGGTATCGATTATGCTCCCCTCGAAATCAAAGCCGACCCTTACGTAGGCCACCTGGGCCCTGAGCCTCATTCCAAGGACTCTCTCAAAGGCCTCCCTTCTGGACGTCTCTATAAACTCGAATCCGCCGCCGCCCTGCGCCTCACCCGCAGCGGATTGTTTCGGGGCCTTTCCTCCACCAGGACCTGCCATAGCTCATCAACCGATTGATTGAATTAGTGACGGAAGTAATATATATAAATTGCGATTAGCGGTTCCCCACTATTGCGGTTGGTATTTAATGGTATCCTAGGCTTCCAGATAAATTTATATATAATGCCAATCAGTAACTAGATAGGGCGAGATGGCATGGCAGCCAAGGAGAAGACGATAAAGAAGAGCGTGGATAGGTTCGAGAAGCTCAGCCAGCTCGGGTTCGAGACCATACAAGATGTGGCCCAGAACTTCGGGGTTCTATTCAACGATGCAAATATGGCGGGAAAGATATACGAAAAGACATACCGCGAGGAGATCAGTAAGGGGAAGTCTGAGGCAGAGGCCAAGGAAGTTGCCAACAAGGCCAAGGAAAGTGCCGAACTCGTGAGGGACTACTTTGTGCACATAAACGGCGAGCTTCACACAAGGCCTGACGACAAGAACATGAACGAGAGGCGCCAGGGCATCTTTGACCAAGTGTTCGATGAGGAGAAGGCCAAGGAGGCCAGCAGGAAAGAGGCTGCCATGAGAGAGCAACAGGAGTTCCTGGCCAAATTGGGCGAAAAGATTGCTGAGGGCTATTCCGACAAGCTTAATGAGCAGTATGATTCGCTAAGCGAGGGCATATCGCAGAAGAAGCTCAACGAGCTCATGGCTGCGGTGAAAGAGGCATCAGACAACTACATACTCGACCTGGCCAAGGCGCTGGAGCGCGAGGAGATGCTCAACAGGGACCGCCTTGCAAGCAGGAAGCCCGAAGAGCTCAATACAATAGAGGAAATAAAGAAGCAGATAGAGAGCTCGAAGGAGCTCAGCAAGAAGATAAAGCAGCTCATGCAGGAGTGGGGCGAACTGCTCAAGAAGGCGGAGCAGGAATCCCAGTCAAAGGCCAAGGGCCTGAAGGCCACGCCAGAAGTGATTGACAACAGCAGGTCGCTTCTGGACAACATAAGGGAGGGGGTCGAGAAGCTTATAGCTTCCGCATCAGAAGCGGGAATAACCGGAAACAGGCCAACCATGGCGTCGATGATAAACACGATAGTTGAAGCGAGGGATGCGCAGCTCTGGAGCGAGTTCCACGGCACCGGCTCTCTTGAGGATATGAGGAAGAAGGCGATAGAGTACCTCAACAAGACCAACGAGATGATAAGGTACGATCCGGAGGTGATGCCGTTCCTGAAGCTGATAGACCAGCTGAGCTACATAGGCACGATAAAGGGCGGCGTGGAGGGGGCCTCCAGGGTCGCCGGTACTTTCGCGGAGAAGTGGACCGCGGCAAAGAGGAAGGCGGGCCAGAGCCTGATATACGGAGACACAAAGGTCAAGCTCCTAGAGAGAGCAATACAGAGGGAGTATGGCCCCTCAGCGAACATGAGCCCAAGCAAGCACTTCATACGCGCGCTGGAGAGCACGTTCGGCAAGGACTCATTCGAGATAACTTCCGACATAATTAACATGGTCATGAAATCCATACCAGAAAACAAGAGGAACAGGAAGGGCATACTCTCCCATGCGGACATGGTGCTCAACGGGATGGCAAGGATAAGGGGGGAGGCCAAGGTGGCAAGCACAGTGACCACCATACTGAACACCGGCCTTCTAGGCTCCACCGGCAACAGGGCCGGCGATAACAGGAAGGAGGGCATAGTTAAGGTAATGTTGCATCCGAATACGGTAACCTACTCGATGCTCGAGGATATGAGCGATTACCTCGCCAAGATGACATGGGCGCAGGAATACTTCTCAAAGCACAACCAGGCGCTGAATCAGCTCACCGACAACATTGAGAGGCTTAAGATCAACTACGAGGCCGAGGCCGCGCATCCGGAGAAGCTCATGGCAAAGTATATGTCGCTGTTCAAGCTGGTTAACCTGACATGGGTGGAGATGCGCGTTACCAGCATGGAAACGAGGCTCGTACTGTTCACCCACATACAGAACGCAAGGACGATCCTTGACGCAGAGGCTGTGGGGCGCATGTTGATGGAACAGTACCTGCGAAGCACCAAGAAGGCCTTCAACCTCAGCGAGAAGGAGGCAAAGTTCCTGGAGAAATTCAAGGAGAGGAACAGGAGCCCCACAGAGTACATCTCCGAAGACGAGCTGTGGTATGACATCCTGGCCAAGATAGAGAAGAAATTGCAGGAGCAGGAGGCAGAGAAGGCGGCCAAGGCGGAGGGGACGCCGTTGATGCTAAACCCCTACGCATCCGCAGGGACATCGATTCCGGGGGCCCAGGCGTAGCGCACACCGTGCGCCTATGCCCTGAGCATCCCCTTTATCTTCTTTGATAGGGCCTCCAGTTCCTTTATGTCTTTATCATCGATAGAGCTACCGTCTTTTACGCTCTTTATGTGCTCGTCTATGACGTTTATCAGCTTAAGCCACTCCTCTGCGTCCTCCTTGAGTATTTCTATGACCGCACCTTCCGTCGATATCAGGCTCATAAGTTTGAGTAGCCTCTTGGCATCAGCGTCCTCCCTTCCTAGCCTCGATGCAACGTGGTCCCTGAGCTCCTCCACCCTGCCGGTATCCAGCTCCTTCGCCTCATCGATAAGGACGCCCATGCCCTTTATGGCGTCTTCCAGCGACTCGTGCAGCATTGATATCAGCTTGTCTATCTCCACGCCCTTAAGGTATCCTGCCATCGTTATCGCTTCATAATTGTATCACAAGGAATAAAATACCGAATCAGAAACCGATTCGCTGCGCAATCCGCAACCTATTAAAGGCTTCATTGACCATATCTACCTGAAGACGACGCAGAGTAGAGGGTATCTACAGCTAGTTAGTGATAATTTTGGCGGACAAGTCTAACCTGATAAAGCGGATCATCTTCAGGCTTGTCAGGAAGCGAATCGCGGGGAGCACCAGCGACTCGGTGATAAAGAGGCTCAGGGAGCTCAACGAGTCCGGCTTCCACACCACCGCTACCCTGCTTAACGACCACGTCACCGACCCCGCCAAGGCGAGGTACAACACCAACGCCTACATACAGTTCATAAAGCAGACCGCGAGGCTCAGGCTCAACACCGACGTGTCGTTCAGGGTCTCCCAGCTGGGGTACGATGTCGACTCCAGGGCTGCATCATCCAACATAAACCAGGTGCTAGCTGCCGCGAAGGAGGGCGGCCTGCGGCTGTGGATTGAGGACGAGCCCCAGATAGCCGCGGAGGAGAGGATAGTGCTCTACAGGGACGCGAAGAGGCGCTACCCAAACATAGGCATAGAGGTGAGGCCCGAGCACCTCTCCAACGGGAGCGCGGTCAACAGTATGCTGACCGGGAAGGACATGGTCAAGGTCAGGAGATATCCGAAGGTGCACACCGAGGAGGAGGGCGCGCCCAAGGGCGAGGCCAAGAGCTACTCCGACTGCATAACCCGCCTGCTGAAATCCAAGGCGAAGGTGACGGTTCTCGACGGCGACGCCTCATTGTTGGGGAGGATCGCGAGCGCGAACAAGGACTACAGAAGGGATTTAATAGTTGAGCTGCCATTAGGCTACAACAACAGCAAGATGCAAAAACTCATCAAGAGCAAGCTTAACATGAGTGTCTACGTGCCCTATGGAAAGGACTGGGTTCCTTACATAACTGAGAGGCTCATAGACGGCAAGACCAGGAAGCTTGCTGTCGCGTTTCTGAACAGGGACAACGGTGCCGAGAACTATGGCGGAATCAGGGAGGACGAGTAGCAGGAAGAGGCATGTGAGCCTAGTCACCGGAGGCTCAAGCAGCCTCGGCATCCACATAATCAAGAGACTGCTAAAGAGGGGGGACGAGATAAGGGCGATAATAAAGCAGCACCCAACCGCCACCGACGAGTGGAGGTCGCTCCCCGCAGGTGTGATACCCTACGTGGCCGACTTCACATTCAGGAGCGAGAAGGACAAGGAGACCCTCATCGAGGCATGCAGGGGGGTTGACGAGATATACCACATAGGCGGCGCGGTGTTCAACGCCAAGCACAAGTACAACCACCTGATAAACACCAACGTCATAGGCACCGAGAACCTGCTCAGGGCCTACCTCTACGCCAACCCCGAGAGCCACTCAACTGCCCACTTCATGTTCGCGAGCAGCGTCACCGTGTACGGGTACAAGAGGCTCCACGAGGTTCTCACGGAGGAGGCGGACACCAGGCCTGGCAGCGGGTACGCGGAGAGCAAGGTGATGGCGGAGAAGGTGATACAGTCCTTCCAGACCGCCAACCCCAGACTGCCGTACACCATATTCAGGATCGGCAACCTGTACGGCCACGGCTACGAGCGCGAGTTCTTCAAGATATTCAGGCTGATAAAGGAGAGGAAGATATCCTACCTGGGCAAGGGGGACAACCACCTCACCCTCGTCCACGTGGACGACGTGGCTGACGCGATGATCCTCGCATCGGAGAACCACAAGGCGATGAACAAGGTGTACAACGTGACCGACGGCCAGCTGCACACGCTCAAGGAGTTGTTCACCAAGGCGGCCAACTTCCTCGGCGTGCCGCCGCCCACGAAGGGAATAAACCCAATACTCGCCAGGATAGGCGCCTCGACACGGGGGATAAACGCCGACGAGTTCGACTTCATAGCAAGCGACCGAATGGTGAGCATAGACAGGGCCAAGAGGGAGCTCGGATACAAGCCCACGAGGAGCATAGACGTAGAGGGGAAGCTGATGGTCGACGACTTCCTGAAGGGCCACAGGGATTGACGCTTAACGATGATTTCATGAAGAAGGGAAAAGTGGAGCTATACATACACGAGGTCCTCGAGACCAAGGGCGCGATGCTGTTCAGCCTCATAGACCCTGTTGATTACGATTCCGAGAAGGAGGCGATCAAGACCGCGAAGATGCTTTCCGAGGGGGGCACCGACGTCCTGCTGCTTGGCGGAAGCACGGAGGCGCAGGGCGAGCTGATGGACAACGTGGCCAAGGGGATAAAGGACGAGGTGGACATACCGCTGATACTCTTCCCCGGGAACATAAGCTCGATAACCAGGAACGCGGACGCGATATACTTCATGTCCCTGCTCAACGCGAGGAACCCGTACTGGATAATACAGGCGCAGATGCTCTCCGCACCCACGGTGAGGAAGTTCGGCATAGAGCCGCTTCCTGTGGGCTACGTGGTGGTGCACCCCGGAGGAACCGTGGGCTGGGTGGGGGACGCCAACTTCGTGCCTAGGGAGAAGCCGATGATAGCCGCATCCCTCGCCATGGCCGGAGAGTACCTGGGCAACAGGTTCATAATCACAGACACGGGCTCCAACCCCAGGCTGCAGAACGCTGGCCCCGTGCCAAAGGAGATGATACGCGCGGTCAGGTCCGCCACCACCGTGCCCTACATAGTCGCCGGCGGGATAATGTCCACCAAGGAGCTCAAGGACGCCTACTCAAACGGCGCCGACATAGTGCAGATAGGCACCGCCTTCGAGAACCCCGACACCTCCTACAAGAACATAAGGAGCTTCGCCGCAGTGGTGAAGGAGGAGGGCGCTAAGAAGGCAAAGAAGTGAGGCGCCGTGCGCGAACTCTGCCAGATCGAGATCGTCGCCCTGGCCAGGGAGCTCGACGCAGCGCTCAAGGGCTTCTACATAGACAAGTTCTACGAGCTTGGCAAGGGAAGGTTCAGGATCAGGCTCACCAGGTCGGGGGAGAAGCTCAACCTACAGTGCACGCTTCCCTACGCGCTCAACCTCACTGACTACATAGAGGTGAGCGAGGAGGCCTCCAACTTCGCGATAGCGGTGAGGAAGAGGATATCCAACTTCGTGGTGGAGAGGGTCGAGCAGCTAAACGACGACAGGATAATCTCCATATCGGCGAGGAAGGGGGAGGACGCGGTCAACGTAATATTCGAGATGTTCGGCTTCGGCAACATGGTGATAACGGACAGCTCCTCCAGCATACTGCTCGCCTACGAGCAGCACACCTTCAAGGACAGGGAGGTAAGGGTCAGGGCAAGGTACCAGCCGCCGGCAAACCAGACCAAGGCAGCGCTTGATCCCGCCCAGATCAAGGAATTGGTTGGCGGTGCGGTGGGCAGGGAGGCCGTTGCCGCAGCCAAGTCGGCCGGTATCGGCACCCAGTACTCGGAGGAGGCTGTATCGAGGTCCGGCGTAAAAGGGAGGCTTGACGAGAGCTCCGCATCCTCTCTATCCGAATCGCTCAACTCCGTGATAAGGGAGTCGCTCGGCGGAAACTGCTACGTCTACCTAAAGGATGGCTCTCCAGCGGATTTCTCTCTGTGCGGGCTCAAAAAGTACTCCGACCTGGAGACCAAGGAGTTCGGCTCCTTGCAGTCCGCCCTGTCATTCGTATACATGGGGGCACAGCCCAAGGAGGAGGGGCCAAGCGCCGATGTGCAGAGGATACTGAAGAGCATAGAGAAGCAGAGGAGGTCGCTCGACGAGATAGAGGCTGGGGCCAGGGATAGCAGGGAGACCGCCGACGCGATACTGGCGAGCATGGCCAACATCAACATACTTATAAATGCAGCAAAGGCAAATAGGAGAATAACAAAGGAGGAGCTGCAGAGGCTCACCGACGAGTTCAGCGTCATCGACGTGAACCTGAAGGACAAGAGCATGCGGCTGAAGAAAAAGGGCTGATCGGATGAAGGTTGTGTTTCTGGGCACCTCGGGTTCTACGCCGACCAAGGAGCGCAGCCTCTCCAGCGTCGCCCTGGAGCGTGAGGGCGAGGTGTTCCTGTTCGACTGCGGGGAGGGTACCCAGAGGCAGATGATGATAAACTCGCTCAGCATATCCAAGGTGAGGGCGATATTCCTGTCCCACATACACGGGGACCACACGCTGGGCGTGGCTGGCCTTGTAAGGACCATGGCACTCAACAAGAGGACCTCGCCGCTCGAGATATTCATCCCTGCTGGCGGGATGCGCGGGATAAAGGCGCTCATAGGCTTCGACGGCGCCGAGATACCCTATAGGATAGAGGTGAAGCCGCTGAAGAGCGGGGCCATCTACAGGGGCAAGGGGTTCTCGGTGTCCGCGTTCAGGCTCGAGCACCAGCTCGAGACGTACGGCTTCGCGTTCAAGGAGGACGACAGGATCCGCTTCAACAAGGAGGGCGCGGCAAGGGCGGGGCTGAAGGGCGCCATGTACTCCGAGATACAGAAAAAGGGTTCCCTCTCGGTGAATGGAAGGATTATAAAACTCAGGGACATAACAACTACGGAGCCTGGAAGGAAGGTCGTCTACGCGACGGACACCAGGCCCACGAGGAGCGCGGTCGCGGCAGCGAGGGGCGCAAGCCTCCTCATACATGAGGCCACGTACGCATCTGAGTTCAAGGCGCTCGCGAGGGAGAGGAAGCACTCCACCTCCGACGAGGCAGCCGCGATAGCGAAGAAGGCGGGCGCAAGGAGGCTCGTGCTGACCCACATAAGCGCGAGGTACAAGGACACGAAGGGGCTGCTGGCGGACGCAAGGAAGGTGTTCAGGGACACCGAAGTGGCAGCTGACGGTAAGGTAATAGAGCTATAACACGGGCTCGTAGTCGATTGGTAAGACGTCACGTTGACAACGTGAAGACACGGAGTTCGATTCTCCGCGGGCCCATTTATCCTTCAAACATGTCGCCGAAGCACCTCACGAAATACTTGAGGGAGTGCTTCGCGCTCATCCTCCCCTCCGGGGTTATATGGTAAACGATAGTCTTCCCCTCCCTCTTCCCCTCTATGAGCTTGTGGTTCCTGAGCTCCTTCAGCGCCGGGTAGATGGTGCCCGCCTTTGGCTTCTCCCCCCTCCTCCTCTCCAGCTCCTTAGCCATCTCCTCGCCGTGCATCGGCCCCTTGGAGAGCAGCCATAGTATCTGGAAGGAGAGCATCCCCCTCATGTCGCATTCGTAATACCCGCCCATAAGGTAATATAGGACATACTATATATTTAAATACGTATCCAAGCATAATATATGATGTCCTATATATGGACAGGTTCGAGAAAATGTACGGAGGATGCAACTGCGGGACCGGGATGAGGAACTTCCTGACCAGGGAGGAGAAGCTGGAGATCCTTAAGGAGTACAAGGACAACCTTCAGCAGGAGATCAAGGGCTTGGAAGAGAGGATAAAGGACCTGGAGAAGAACAACTGAGAGCCTTATCCTTTTTCTTTTTTTCTTTTCCATTTCTGCCGTCAACATGCCTCGCTTCCGCTAAAAACAAAGGTATATATACGTCGGCGGGAGAAGTGATATGCTATTGCTTACAGGCGATAAAATGACAACAGAGCTAAGGCACTGCACGACTGCCGCAAGGCAGGAGTCGGTCGACACCATCAAACTGGTCAAGATTACAAGGAAGGAGATTGAGGCTGCGTACCTGAAGGGCACTAGGGAGTTCAGCTCCTATGACATGAGAGGCATGGACCTGAGGGGAGCCAACCTCTTCCGCGCGGTATTCTCATCGTGCGACATGAGGGGCGCGGACCTCTCCGGGGCAAACCTGGAGCAGGCCACTTTCAGGGGCGTGCAGAACATGTTCAACCTGGAGGGCGCCAATCTCGCCAACGCCAGGCTGGAGGGCGCAAAGTTCATCAATGCCGATCTCACCATGGCGAGGGACTTCGGGTGCGCCCAGCTGCTCTGGACCAAGTACGAGAAGAGCGTGGTCACCACCGCGCAGTTCGAGGCGATATGTGCCCACATAGAGAAGGGCGTCAGGAAATACGCCGAGGGCCTGTCCGCCCTAAACGAGGTGTCGCGCATGATACGCGAGGCGGACAGCAACCTCATAATAGTCAACCACGTGGCTTCGCTGGAACGAAAGTGATAGCAGCTCATATATACTTTTATATCTTTCCTCCCCTCCACTTACAGGTGGATATGTGTTGATGCTCGACGTCACCGCGAACAACCTGTGGGTGATGCTGGCAGCCCTATTCGTCTTCCTGATGACCATCGCAGTGGGATTCCTCGAGGTGGGCGAATTCGGGGAGAAATACGACAGGAGCCTGCTCAAGACCCTTGTCATAACGTGCTCGGCCCTGTTCTTCATGGCGTTCCTTGGCTTCAACACCGCCTTTGCCCCTACGATCAATGGCATGATAGGCAACCCCTTGTACAACGGCATATTCCTTGGAGGCTTCAACGTCAACGTCGTGGGCATGCTGAGCGGGGTCTGGTGGTCGATGGGACAGAGCTACTTCAACACCGGGCTCACCACCCCCACATACTTCCTGTTCGAGACCGCGTTCGCAGCCGTTACCCTCGCGCTCGTGGGGCTGATAGCTCTCCACAAGGTCAGGATGACCGCATTCTTCATCTACACGATACCCTACTTCATAATAATATGGGCGATACCAGCAGCGTGGATATGGAACCCCACCGGCTGGCTGGCCTCGCTCGGCATGAGCGACTTCGCCGGAGGGCTGGTGGTCCACGGAGCCGCGGCCGCTGCAGGCCTTGGCATAATGCTGCAGATATGGCGCGAGGAGAGGAAGAAGGGATACAAGCAGAGCCCGCAGGTCAAGATCAACGTCAACAAGGGCTGGCTCACGCTCGGTCTCCTCCTGCTCTGGCTGGGCTGGTTCGGGTTCAACCCCGGCAGCGTGCTCGCGTTCAACAACGAGGCTATGATCGTGGTGATAACCACCTTCCTTGCGGCGGCGGCATCGTTCATGTCAACCATAGTCTCCACTAAGTACATACTCAAGACCAGGCCCAAGCTCGTGGACGGGGCCAACGGGGTGCTCATGGGCCTGATAGTGATAACCCCTGTCGCGGGATTCGTCAGCCCGGGCAGCGCCATAATCCTCGGCCTACTCGGCGGACCCATATTCGTATACGGGGAGAAGGTCTTCGCCGGTATGAAGTGGTTCTCCGACCCCGCCGGGCTGCTCGCGGGCCACATGTCCGGGGGCCTCTTCGGGGTGCTGATGGTCGCGTTCTTCGCGCAGAGCGCCTTTGCTGTTCAGTCCGGATATCCCAACCTGCCCAACGGCCTGCTCTTCGGCGGCGGCATGCAGGCCGTTCACCAGCTGGGCGTGCAGGCGCTCGGCATAGCGGTGGTGATGCCCGTGGTCTTCATACTCTCTTACATCGCCGCATGGCTGATAGCCAAGGCGATGGGCGGGATAACCATAGATTACGTCAAGGTCTTCAAGGAGGGCAGATGAGATGGCGCGAAACGACATAGGTTTGAGGTTTATCTGGGCAGCGATATGGCAGGGGCTGCTCGCAGCTTTAGTGACCGCGATTCTGTTCGCCTACGGCTCCATATACTTCAAGCCGGCTCCTGCTATGGTGATAGCCTCCGGCAGCGCCGGCACCTGGATGTTCATCGGCTACATAACCTACATAGTCATGGTCATAGCCATCGGCGTCACCGGCCTGCTTTACGAGTTCATAGAAGCCAGGTTCCGCGGCAGCATCACCGGCATACCCGCGATGCTGGCCAATGCGCACCTGGTGCTGATGAACATCGGCGTGATAGGCGCCACATGGCTTCTCATGTACGCGGGCTACCGGGGCGGCACCGCTCTGCTTCCGGCATCCTCTGGCGGGCTCGGCCTCACCACCCTGCAGGCCCACGAGCAGATACTCAGCGTCTATCCCACATACATAGTCATATTCATAATAGCGACCATAATCGGCATGCTGTGCGGCGGGGCGGCCTTCGTGCTCTCGATGCACAGGAAGGGCAGTCAGGAGAAGGCGAATCCCAGGGTAAGGTAGAGGAGCTTTGCGGCCAGGTAGTTGGGCGCGGCCATCCCGGGTATCGGATTCAGCTCCACTATGTCCATTCCGATCACCTTTTTCTTCTTCAGAACAGCCCGCAGTATCTCCTTCAGCTCGTGGAACCTCATGCCGTCCGGCTCGGGGGTCCCTGTGCTCGGCATCTCGCTCGAGTCCAGCACGTCCAGGTCGATCGTCAGGTATATGCTGTCCTCAGTGTTGTCTATTATCGACTTTATTATCCTCTCCCTGGTCATCCCGTGCATCTTCATCATGGTGAGCACATCCTTCCTCTTGTCCGCGCCCTCCTCCATGCTCCTTATCCCCACGCTGTAGGTGCCTTTGCACAGCTCCCTGGCCCTCGCCATCACGCAGGCGTGGCAGTACCTGGATCCCTGGTAGCTCTCCCTGGAGTCGGAGTGCGCGTCGAACTGGAGCACGCTGAACTTCTTGCTTACCCTTGAGAGGGCGCTTATCGAGCCCACCGATATGGTGTGCTCACCCCCTATCAGCACGGGTATCTTCCTGTCGTCGAGTATGACCCTTACCTCGCTCTCTACCCTTTTGACCATGTTGTCCGGGGAGCTGTAGTCCGGCGCCAGCTCATCGGTTGTGAATATCCCTATCTTGCTTATGTCCTTGCCCAGTTCCTCGCTGTACAGCTCCACGGTCCTGCTCGCCTCTATCATCGCGTGCGGCCCCTCCCTCGACCCCGCCTTGTACGTGGAGGTGGAGTCGTACGGCACTGGCACTATCACAACCCTTGCCTTCTTGTAGTCCTGGTCCTCCAGCCCGAACATGTTGTACGGCGGGAGCGCGTTGAGCAGCTTCATCTTATCAGTCCGAGTTCCTTGAAAAGCTTCGAATAGAACTTATTAACGTTTGATATGTAGAAGTTCTTAAGCGTTTCAGTGTCGCTTATGTACCTCGCCTTGTTGCGCGCCCTGAGTATCTCTATCACCTTTGCGGGCAGCGCTGCCTCGTCCTCCACCACGCACATGCGCCTCACCTCCTCCGGTATAGGAGAGTAAGACGGCAGCACCACTGGCGTGCCCAGGGCAAGGCTCTCCAGCGCTATTATGCCCAGCCCCTCCCTCTCGGACATGTGGAGCAGCATCTTCGCCCCCTTCATCGCCCTGTAGAGGTTGTCCTTCTGCCTCTCGCTGTAGAACTTCCTGATCTCCACTATGTTGCCCAGCCCCATGGCGGCTATCTGCCTCCTTATGCCGGCCTCCTCCGGCCCCTCACCTATTATCAGAACCCTGAGGCCCTTCACTCCCCTCGACACCGACCTCACCACGTCGATCAGCTTGTCCACCCTCTTCTCCTTTATCAGCCTGCCGGAGAATATTATCGTGTCGGTCTGCCTCGCCCTTATCGCCCTCATCTTCCTGTCGTCTATTATCGGGGAGAACACGTGTATCCTCGACCTCGGTATGCCCATGCGCTCCAGCCCATCCGCGGTTAGCGTGGAGTTGGCTACGTAAGAGTCCCCCGACGTTATGAACGCCGATGCGTATGCGCTTGCGAGCCCCCCGGTTATCGGCCCGAGATAGTCGACCCAGTAGTCCCTGTCCCACACCTCCACCACGTCGAGCACGAGCTTAGCCCCGGTAAGCATGCAGTACAGCTTTATCAGCGGCAGGTGCAGCACCGGGAACTCGTTCGCGTATACAACGTCGAACCTGTAACTGAACAGCCTGAACATACCAAGCCCGAATACCATCGCCTCCCTTATTGACCTCCTCCCGTGCCTGTAGAACTTCTCCCTCGTTATCTGGTGGAACGTGTGGTAGCGTATGCCGTTGCTGGTGAACTCCTCCCTCATCCCCGGCCACCTGAACGAGAAGAAGTGCAGCTCGTGCTCCTTGGCGAGCTCCCTCGCCTCTATGCTCTCCACTAGCTCCAGCCCGCCAACGTGCCACGGGTACGCCGCATCGGATACGAACGCGATCCTCATCAGAAACCAGCGATATCTTTCGGTAGGGTATATTTTTATACCTGTATTCTTATTAGTAAACCGATGAAATGGCGAAGGCTACTCACAGGACTCTTGGAGACAATTTCACGCCCTCAAACTACTCGCTCATACTGACCCCCAACATGAAGACTTTCAGGTACGGGGGGAAGGAGACCATAAGCGGCAGCATAAGGAGGCGCACCAGGTCCATCAGGCTCAACAGCAGCGAGCTCAAGCTATCCAGGGCCACGATATCCTCGTCAAGAGGGAGCCAGGAGGCCACCATAAGAGAGAACAGGAAGGAGTCCACCATAACGCTCACGGTCCCGCAGCCCGTAGGCGGGGAGGTCCAGGTGAGGATCGAGTTCGAGGGCGTAAACAACGACGGCATGTACGGATTCTACAGGAGCAGGTACACCCACAACGGGAGGGAGGAGTACATACTCACTAGCCAGTTCGAGGCACCGAGCGCGAGGACCGCGTTCCCCTGCGTTGACGAGCCCGGGTTCAAGGCCACTTTCGACCTCGAGCTTATCATCGACAAGGAGCTGACGGCGATATCCAACATGCCGGTCAGGGAGCAGGTCTCCACACTCGAGGGCAAGAGGGCGGTCAGGTTCCAGAGAACCCCGAAAATGTCAACTTACCTCCTATACATGGCGGTGGGGAAGTTCGAGTCCGTGTCAACGAAGCTGGGCACGCTGCCGATACGCGTGCTCACCGTCCCCGGCAAGGTTGCCTACGCGTCCATGGCGCTCGAGTACGCGAAGAGGTTCATAAAGTTCTTCAACGAGTACTTCGGCATAAAATTCCCGCTACCAAAGATGGACCTGATAGCAATCCCCGACTTCGCCGCAGGCGCGATGGAGAACTGGGGCGCTATAACGTTCAGGGAGATAGTGATACTTGGCGACGAGAAGATTTCCTCGGTCGCGATAAAGCAGCGGATAGCCGAGGTGATCGCGCACGAGCTGGCGCACCAGTGGTTCGGCGACCTCGTGACCATGAGGTGGTGGAACGACCTCTGGCTCAACGAGAGCTTCGCCACGTACATGAGCTACAAGGCGATGGAGAGCGTCTACCCCGAGTGGGAGATGGACAAGCAGTACATACTGGACACCATCGGCACCGCCCTCGCCGCGGACCAGCTCAAGTCCACCCACCCGATCAGCGTCAACGTCAACGAGCCAGCCGAGGTGGACCAGATATTTGACGAGATAAGCTACGAGAAGGGGGGAAGCGTGCTGAGCATGGTGGAGGACTACGTGGGCAGGGATGTCTTCAGGGAGGGGCTCCACTACTACCTCGACAAGCACAAGTACTCAAACGCGAGCAAGGAGGACCTCTGGAACGCGATCGACTACGCGGCGAAGAGGAGGGGCAAGCAGCTCAGCCTCTCCAGGGTGGTAGGTTACTGGATAGACAACCCGGGCTATCCCGTCATTGACGTGGATTATGACGGCAAGGGCAATGCGGCCATAGCGCAGCACAGGTTCACGCTGCTGTGGCC
Organism: Microcaldota archaeon; assembly: GCA_028867285.1. Taxonomy (GTDB): domain Archaea; phylum Micrarchaeota; class Micrarchaeia; order Micrarchaeales; family Micrarchaeaceae; genus JAGWFU01. The sequence goes on from JAGWGP010000002.1 coordinate 28,792, forward strand.
GAACACGAGCAAGCAGGCATGGCCGATACCCATGCACTACAGGCTCAACGGCAAGGAATCGGGCTTCAGGCTTTTCGACAGGAAGAAGATGTCTATCCCGCTCAACGGCAGCGACTACATCAAGCTCAACTACATGCAGAAGGGGATATACAGGGTAAAGTACCCGGAGCAGATGCTCAACAAGCTGGGCCTGATGGTAAGATCCGGCCAGCTCAGCCCCGTCGACGCGTGGGGGGTGGAGAACGACCTCTACACCCTGGCGAGGGCGAGCAGGATACGAGTGGAGAAGTACCTCGAGTTCGTTCAGAGGTACTGCATGGACGCGGGATACCCGCTCAACTTCAGCGTGTCCGGCCACCTCGGCACCCTGTCCGTCTATCTCAGGGACAACAAGAGGCTTTATGCGATGCTCAACAGGATCACCATACAGTACCACAGGAGGATACTCAACAGGCTCGGATGGAGGAAGACCGCCACCGAGAGGAGCACCACCACGATGCTAAGGGCACTCACGATAAAGAGCCTGGGCATAGCCGGCGACAGGGAGACCGTGGAGAGGATAGGTGCGCTGTTCGCCAAGAGGGTCAGCGACGGTCCCACAGCCATAGAGCCCGACATAAAGGGCGCGGTCTACGGCACCATCGCGTTCAGGGGCAACCTCAAGACGTTCGACACCATGGTCGGATTGTACAACGGGGAGAAGCTGCCCGAGGAGAAGGTCAGGCTTCTGTCCAGCCTCGGCGCGTTCAGCGACCCTATGCTGATAAGGAAGGCGCTCGCGTTCTCGATGTCCAAGAGCGTCAGGCTCCAGGACTCGTTCTCCATACCCGCAGGCGTGGCTTCCAATCCTGTGGGCAAGTCCATGATATGGGCATTCACCAAATCCAACTGGAGGGGCTTCATGGGGAAGTACGAGCCCGCTACCCACATGCTGGGCAGGTTCATGGACAACCTGTTCTCGATCGACGACGCCAGGACGAGGGAGGAGATAAGGCGCTTCTTCAGCAACAGGGCGAACATGAGGCCTGACGTCAAGAGGCCGTTCGCGCAGGTGCTGGAGTTCACCGACATAAACGTGAGGTTCCTGGAGCACAACAGCGATTGACAATCCTGTACGGCCAACCCCAGCAAACCTAGGCCCATATGTCCACAGAACATCAAATATCGCTATTTGTGGACATTATGTCCACAAGTCTTAAATATCTTGATGTTGTAGCCATATACGTGTCATTTATAGAGAAACAGAGGCACGGAAAACACCACTATTACTATGTGGTCAAGAATGTCAGGGTATCCCCTACAAAAACGAAGAAGATAAGGATATTCCTGGGCAGAGAGGTTCCAAGCCATGCAGAGCTGCAAAGGCACCTAATGGAACTTGAGAAGAGGTCCGCATCTGGATACGATGGCAAGTGGCTATCCAAAGGGCTGATGGGGCGGCTGGAGGACCTGAGGTCGTCCGTAGCTGTGTTCAATAAGACGCCTGGCGAGGCGTTGCCAAAGGATTTTCTGGTGCGCTACACATACAATACTAACGCTATCGAGGGAAGCAAACTGACGCTAAGGCAGACAGCACTGGTTCTCTCAGACAGGATGGCGCCTGAAGGGGCCAGAACCGAAGACGTGATAGAGGCCCTGAACTCCTCTGATGCGTGGGAATTTGTAAAAAAGTACAAAGGAAAACTCGATAAGAAGTTCGTATGCAAAGTCCAGTACGAACTGACGAAAAATACTTCCTGCAGGATCCAGGGGGATTACAGGGACAGCGATGTGCGGATAATCGGCTCTGGGCATATCCCTCCAAGGCCCTCAGAGGTACCGGCTCTCATGCAAAAACTTTTCGAAGAATATGGTAGAATGAAGAAGGAACTCCATCCGATAGAACTAGCCACGCTGATGCACAATAAGCTAGTTAAGATACACCCGTTTACAGATGGCAATGGAAGGACCTCGAGGCTCCTGATGAACTGGATTCTGCTGCGCAACCGCTTTCCTGCGGTGGTGATAGAAGTTGCAAACAAGGAAAAATACTACTCGTGCATAGAGCATGCAGACCGGGGCGACCAGAAGCATTTCTCCGTGTTCTTGGCAGAGCAGATGCTCGGGCAATATACCGCAGTATTGCCTGGCTAGCCTGCTGGATGCAAGGCTGAAGCTCTTTAAGGCACCCCATGGGCAGTCCAACGCAACCTTTATAAGCATTGATTTCTTAAACAATATTAGGGTTAATGAAAGACGTAACACTAAGCTGATGGTGTATTCGATGGCAATTTACGCTTCTTATTCAGGTTTTGGGCAACGCCCAGATACTCTAGATAGAGATAGCCTTGGCACCGAAAACCGCGCTTAATCCTTACGCCCTTTGTTGACTCGAAACAAGAGTTGATAAAATGGCAAAGACATACATTGACATAGTCAAGTACATGGTAGAGGCCAAGTTCGAGATACTTGGTTTGGTAGAGAAGCCCGACATAATCGGTGCCGTATTCGGCCAGACGGAGGGTCTTCTGGGCGGCGACCTCGACCTGAGGGAGCTGCAGAAGAACGGCAAGATCGGCAGGATAGAGATCGAGACCCAGAACCAGGGCAACAAGACCTTCGGAAGGCTGTTCCTCCCCTCATCGTTGGGGAGGGTCGAGACCTGCATACTCGGCGCGGCGATAGAGTCGGTCGACAGGGTTGGCCCGTTCGACACGTCGTTCAAGATAAACAAGATAGAGGACACCAGGAGCAACAAGAGGCAGAAGATAGTCGCAAGGGCGAAGGACCTGCTCAAGAACCTGCTCACAACCGAGATACCGGACAGCAAGGAGATAAGCGAGCTGGTGGAGGGGGAGGTCAAGTCCAGCGTGGTGACCACTTACGGCCCCGACGCTCTGCCCGCCGGTCCGGGCATAAAGGAAAACGACGAGCTGATCCTCGTCGAGGGAAGGGCAGACGTGATCAACCTCCTGAAGAACGACATAACCAACTGCATAGCGGTCGGCGGAGCTATCGGAGTAATACCCAAGACGATAATAGATCTGAGCAAGTCCAAGGACACCGTGCTGTTCGTGGACGGAGACAGGGGAGGCGACATGATAATACGCGCACTATCGAACGCGGCAGAGATAGACTTCATTGCGAGGGCCCCCGACGGGAAGGAGGTCGAGGAGCTGACCAGGAAGGACATAATCAAGGCGCTGAGGTCCAGGGTGCCGCTGGACCAGGCCGTGAGGCACAGGAACGGCGGAGGCGACCGCGACAGGGGAAGGGACGACTTCAGGCAGAGGCAGCAGGAGCAGTTCAACCAGAGGAGACAGCCCCCCATGCAGCCCCAGCAGCCCGAGGCCCCGAGGCCGCAGCAGCCGATGGACGACAGGCAGCCGATACTGAGCCCCACAGACATATCGAGGAGGATGCACGGCAAGTCCGCGGAGGAGCCGAGGCTGCACCTTGAGCCCATAGAGCGCCCGTCCGAGAGGAGGGGATCGCTCGGCATAAAGGACATGGAGGGCAGGGAGGACAGCGAGCTCGACATACCTACGCTGGGCAGCAGCAAGCCCCCGGCGGCGCCACAGGGCGCACCTGGCATCGAGGCAGAGCAGAAGTACATAGACGCGCTCTCAGAGCTGCACAACTCGCTCAGGGGCAGGATATACGACTCTGCGGGTAACGTCATATCTGAGGTCCCGATAAGGGAGCTGATCCAGACGATACAGGACGGCACCGGCATCAGCGTCATCGTCTTCGACGGCATAATAACCCAGAGGCTCATAGAGCTGGCGAACAAGCAGGGCATCAGGTCCGTGTACGGCATAAGGGCGGGCCAGATATCCAAGAGGTTCGACAACATGCTGCTCTTCACCAAGGAGCTCGGAAAGATCTGATGACCAAGGTGCTGAGGGTCAACCCCCTCAATCCCTCCGCTGACGCGATAAGGGAGGCAGCGGAAGCGATAGTCGGGGGCGGGACGGTGGCATTTCCCACCGAGACCGTCTACGGCATAGGGGCAAACGCGTTCGACGCAGAGGCAGTCAAGAAGGTATTCAAGATAAAGGGGAGGCCGTCTGACAATCCCGCGATAGTGCACATATCCTCAATCGACCAGCTCAAGGACGTTGCCGCGCCGGTGAGCGGGGAGCTGCTCGAGAAGTTCAGGGTGCTGTGGCCCGGCCCCATAACATTTGTCCTCAAGGGAAACGGGGAGCTGCCGGAGGAGGTGACCGCTGGCCTTGACACGGTCACAGTGAGGATGCCGGCGCACACCGTCGCCCTGAGGCTGATAGACGCGGCGAAGGTCCCGATAGCCGCGCCTAGCGCAAACATATCCGGCAGGCCGAGCGCAACATCAGCAGCGCACGTGATAGAAGACCTTGACGGGAAGGCGGACTTCATAATCGACGGCGGCAACACGATGTTCGGGCTCGAGTCCACGATAATAGACCTGACCTCCGAGAGGCCTAAGCTCCTCAGGCCCGGAGCCTACACCGTGGAGGAGCTCAAGAGATATTTCCCAGATCTCGACACATCTGAGATAATACTGTCGGAGAACGAGGCGCCGATATCCCCTGGCCTCAAGTACAGGCACTACGCGCCGGACAAGCCGATGGTCGTAGCGAGCGACGATATGATTATCAAGGCCGCAAGCGAGCTGAAGGGCAAGAGGATACTTTTCATATGCAGCACGGAGACCGCCAAGTCCCTTCCGAAGGATTCCTTGGCCATAGACCTCGGCAGCAGGGCAGACCTCTACAGGGTGGCCCAGAATCTGTTCGACTCCATCAGGAAGATCGACAAGAGCGACGCGAAGATGGCGGTCATCGAGCGGTTCCCCGAGCGAGGCATAGGCCTTGCGCTGATGAACAGGATAAGCAAGGCCGCGGGCATGCGCCTCGCCGACTCGGTGGAATCGATAGAAAAGCTGCTGAAGTAGCTACTCCTTGATTACCTTCGGCAGCTTGACCCCCCTCTGCCCCGTGTACATTCCGGAGTAGACGTTGGAGACCCTGCTGCTCGCCTTTATGAACACTATGTGGGCGAACCTCTGCATGGGCTTTATAGCTATCTTGTACGGCGCGTTGTTGACCACCTCAAGGGTTATGGTACCGCTGAACCCCGCGTCTATTATCGTAGGCGGCATCGAGAGCCCGTGCCTGGCCCAGGTGCTCCTGAGCTCCACGAAGCCCACCAAGTCGTCGGGCACTGATATCTGCTCCTTGGTTGTGAGCAGCACCTGCTCCT
>JAGWGP010000030.1 GCA_028867285.1 Microcaldota archaeon
GTATCGTGGTCGGCGTGCCAGCTATTATCGAGACCGGCAGCGCGCCTCCGCTCAGCACGCTCGCTATGTTCTTCGACTGGTTGAGCGCGTAGTTGTACCTGTTGCCCTTGGGCACCGTGGTGGGCGCAGCTCCGCTTATCTGGTAGTTCTGGCTGACGTTGCCGTTAGTTATCGAGGGGCTTAGCGTCGGCGAGGAGAGCAGCCCCACTATCTGCCATGTCTCGAGGACCGTCTGGTTGAAGCCGAGCTGTATGTAGCTGGGCGTCATGTTCGCCACGCTCTCCAGCTCGACCGTGTAATTGTCCTGCCTCATCGCTCCTATCAGCGACGGCGGAAGGTTGGCGCTCGCTATTATCGTCTTGTACCCGTTCCTGTTCGACTTCAGGAAGGACTGGGCGTTGGTTATGCTCTGGTTGGTGTTGTCCACCGATATGACTGGTATGGTCTGGTTGCCGAACGAGAGCGCGCCCTGCATCGCAGTGAGCGCAGAAGCCTTGCTGATCCCCTGGGTGCCCAGCTCCGATGAGTTTACGAATATCGCGGTCTGCGACGGCCTGTCGAGGAACATGTACAGCGGCTTGTTCGCCGCACCCAGCACCGCACTGGCGAAGTGCTTCGAGGCGTCCTGGGTTATGAAGAAGGTTACTATCCAGTCGTATGTCTGGTTGTTGAGCTGCGGGGTCACGGTCCCTATGCTTCCCTTCACTATGTCAGAGCCGTTTATCGCCTCCCTGCCGTTGACTATTCCCTGGAACCTTCCCTGGCTCTGGAGTATGCCCACCGTCTGGTTTATCTCGGCCCCGGACGCGGCCGGCACCGTGACGAACAGGTGCGAGTCCCCGACCCCCTCCACCACCGTCTGCTTGAGTCCGAAGGTGGATGTCCTCTGCTGCAGCGCCGATATCAGCGCCTGCATCGTGGTGACGTTGACCGGATGCTCCAAGGTGACCGGTATCTGCGTGCCCCCGACGAACTCTATCCCGAAGTGTATGCCGAAGTGCAGGTCGAGCGCGGCCAGGAGCAGGGCTACCACTATGAGCGTGAGTATCCTCCTGTCCTTCACGTATGCTGCTATTCCGGTCATCTGTGATGCGCCTCCTTCCTGTGCTTGTACCAGAGCACCATCGGCACGTTGCCCAGCCACGTGGTGGCCAGGTCGGCTATCAGCCCGACGAGCACGACTCCCGATATCTCGAAGTATGTGGGTATGAACGCCAGGTAGGCCATTATGAACAGTATGGCGAACGATATTATCGCCGTTATCGTCATCGTGACCCCGGTCTTCATCGCCTCGAACGCCCTCTCGGTGGAGCTGCCCTCGCTTCTCTTCAGCACCCTTATGGATGCGAGCATGTCGGTGTCTATCGCGTATCCTATCAGCATGAGCAGGCCTCCAACCGATGCCACTCCGAGCGGTATGCCCAGCGCTCCCATCGCGCCCAACGCGACTATTATGTCATTCGCCGCTCCGAACACGACCGCGAACGCGGGCACTGGCGTCCTGAACACCGCGAACACGGCTATGGCCACGAGCACGAACGCCGCTATTATTATGGTCTGCATCTGGTTTAGGAAGAACGCCCCCAATGTTGGCGTTATCTCGTTGTACGAATATGAGGTCGATGGAAGCACCGACGTTATCTGCTTTATCACGTAGGCCTCGTAGTTGGCCAGCGCGGACGAGTAGCTGCTCGATGCCGTGTTGAGCATCGAGGTGGCGCTGGTCGGATCGTATGAGACGTTTCCGCTGGTGAACTGCTTTAGGAGCGCGAGCTGCGCCGCGAGTGTTGAGTTCATGTTTGCCAGGTCTTTCTGCTGCGCCGCGCTGGCCTTGCTTATGTAACCCTTTATCGTCGCGTTGTTTGGCTCCGCGGTCAGCCTGGTCTGGTTGGCGGTCAGGTTGAGCGTGTCGCTAGAGTATGCCGAATAGATTGAATAGACGGAGAGGAAGAGCGTCTCTGCCTTCGAGACGCTGCTGTTCACCGCTATGGTCACCGATGCCACGCTTCCCGACCTGGACACGCTGGCCTGCGCGCCCGGTATCCTCGCGTTGACCATCGAGGTTATCTGCTGCACCGTCAGCGTGGAGTTGGTCTGCAGCTGCACGCTTATCCCTCCCTTTAGCGAGGAATCCGACTGTATCTTGGGTATGAAATAGAGGCTTATCAGCAGGAGCGCTATGGGTATTATTATCAGCGCCCTGTAGTTCTTGCCCTCGTATATGTTCCTCAGCATCAAAACCAGTCTGTGACTTTTACAATATTCAAAGCGTATCCGAAACTAATCACGAATGAAGGTGAATCGAAGGCATGGAGAGAAGCACTCACTTGGAGTACTTCTTCACCAGCTTAAGGTGCAGCGAGGCGGTGAACCCGTATATTACCAGGAACAGCGCGGCCAGCACTATCGCGAGCCCGAAGAAGGATATGAATCCTATAACTCCCGGGACCAGCGTAGCCAGCACGACACCAATCAACAGCAGGTAAATACCCCAGAAGATGGCCCTGAAGACCTCCCAGGCCCCGTGCCTCTCCTGTGTTATCATAATCGCGGTTGTTTTCTGCGGCATCCCAACACCGGTATAACTATGACCTTGAAGCTTTAAATAGTTAGCTATCCCCTGCCCTTGAACAGTTTGTTGTATATGTCGACCTCCTCATGGAAGTCGGGCACGATCTGGAGCCTGGCGGTCTCGGTGTCCATCCAGACGTGCGCCACGTGCTCGCCGCTCAGCCTCACCGAGTCGGTATCCGCCCTGCACAGGAAGACGATCATCGTTATCCTCTGCCCGTCGTCCCTCGCGAAGTGGTGCACCTTGAGCGGGTTCATTATCCGGACATCGAGCCCGGTCTCCTCCTCCACCTCCCTCTTCAGCCCCTCGAACGGGCTCTCGCCCAGCTCCAGCCTACCTCCGGGGATCTCCCACACCCCAGGCTTGTGCGGGTTGTCCTCTCCCCTCTTCACCAGCAGCAGCTCCCCTCTCTGGTTTATTATGAACGCCTTCGCCGCCACCCTGAAATCATCCATGAGCAGTATTCTCCATCGGTGTTATTAGAGTTTGCTGGGGAAAGCTACTCATGGCAAGGCTTGCCAAGCGGAAGAGGCCCTCAAGGGATTTCTACACGGTCAAGGAGCAGAGGAAGGTAGACACCGGCATATTCGACGACCGCACCATGATCTTCCTTAGCAAGTTCTACAACAAGGGGATAATCGGCCAGCTGCTCTTCGCCGTGGCTAGGGGCAAGGAGGCCGACGTCTACATAGCGAGCGCCGGCGAGTCCGAGGAGGTGAAGGGCAAGCAGTACGTGATAATCAAATTCTTTAGGGTGGAGACCTCCTCATTCTTCAAGATGGAAGATTACATTATAGGCGACCCGAGGTTCACCAAGATAGGCAGGAGCAAGATAGCGATAGTCAAGACATGGTGCAAGAAGGAGTTCGGCAACCTGATGGTCGCGAGGGAGGCGGGGGTCAACTCCCCGACCCCGTACATGTTCAACGGCAGCGTGCTGGCGATGGAGTTCATAGGCGCGGACGACGGCACCGTCTCGCCCATGCTCAAGGACACCGCGGTGGATAGCCCGGAGATATTCTTGGACAACATACTCCACCAGGTGCGCCTGCTCTACAAGAGCAACCTCGTGCACGCTGACCTGAGCGAGTTCAACGTACTGGTCAAGGACAACCAGCCCTACATAATAGACCTCGGCCAGGCTGTGAGCGTGAAGCACCCCAACGCCATCGAGTTCCTAGAGCGCGACATCCGCGTAGTGCTGAACTACTTCGGCAAGAAGTACGGAGTGAAGAGGGATCCGAAGGAAGTGATGTGGCAGATAGTCAAGTGACAACGGCCTCCGATTTCTCCAGCGTCCTTTTCAGGACCGCGGTGAGCTTTGCCTCCTTGTACAGCGAGTCGAGCTTCTTGTAGTTCGTCGAGGTTGACGGATTTCTCGCGTTTATCGAGCAGACGTCCTTGTACCTCTTGACCGATATCTCGTAAGTGCCCAGCCTCACCGCCTCGTTTATTATCTCCTGCTTGTCGAAGCCTATGAGCGGCCTGAATATCAGGAGATCCGTGTCGTGCTCGGATGCCGCGAGGTTGCTCACCGTCTGCGATGCCACCTGTCCCAGGCTCTCGCCGGTCACTATGCAGTTCGCTCCCTCCATCTCCGCCACCCTCTCCGCCAGCTTGTACGCGAACCTCTTGAACAGCACCAGCTCCTGCCTGCCCGGCAGCTTCATCACCGCGGACTGGAACATGTATGATGGGGAGTAGTATATCTTCGAGCCCGGCCTGTAGGCCGAGAGCACGCTCATCAGCTCCCTCATCTTCGATTCCTTAGCCTCCGCGTTGTTCGGGAACGCGTGCAGGTGCAGATAAACGACGTCGAGCCCCCTCTTCATAGCGTAATACGAGGCAACCGGCGAGTCTATGCCGCCTGACAGCAAGACAACCGCCTTGCCCGAGCATCCCACAGGCAGCCCCCTCTGCCCAGGGATCTTCCTTGTGTACATCAGCGTGCCGTCGCTCGTGACGCTTATGAACAGGCTCTGCTCCGCGTTCTTGTCTATCTTGAAGTTGAGCTTGCCCGAGCCCTTTATGAACGCGCTGACTATGTCCCTGGAGTTGAACTTGGTGCCCTTGAACGACCTGTGCGCCACTATCCTCACCCTGTCCCTCTTGCCCAGGAGCTTGTTGGCTGTCCTCATTATCGCGCTCAGGCTGTTCTGCGTCTTGGCAACCGGCGCGAACCAGCTTATCCCGAAGACCTTGCCCAGCCTTCCGCATATCGAATCGATGTCAGATCCCTTGTCCAGCTCCACTATGAACCTGTCCCTCGCGTTGACCAGCCTTGAATACCTCTCCTCCTTCAGCTCGGCCCTCACGTTGGCGTACAGCCTACCCACGAAGTCGTTCCTGTTCTTTCCCTTCAGCCATATCTCGCCGAAGTGTATAACTATCATGCCGTACTCCATCTGTCATCCCCAATGCATATAAATGTTGGGAACTTATTATTAAAAGGTTCTAATCAGGTGCGAGCTATGCAGGCATTCGAGAGGCTCAAGAGGTTCATCGACAACTCAAGGCAGGTGATGAGCATAAGCTACAAGCCCACCAGGGAGGAGTTCAACAAGAGCGCCAAGGTCATAATACTCGGCATAATACTCATCGGCGCAATGGGATTCATCCTCTCCATAATAATATCCCTGATAACCACCGGCGTGCTCCCGTGATTGGGTGGAGATAAAGATAGATTTCACCAAGTCCGCCCAGGATAACGCTAACGACTACTACTCAAGGGCTAAGAAGCTCGTACAGAAGAGGGCGGGCGCGGAGAAGGCGATAAGGGACCTCGAGAAGAAGCTCAAGGAGGAGGAGCAGAAATCCGTCGAGAAGGAGAGGCGGGTGCTGAAGGTCGTGAAGAGGGAGTGGTACGAGTCCTTCAGGTGGTTCTTCACCAGCAACAACATGCTCGTCATAGGCGGCAGGGACGCCCACCAGAACGAGCTGCTCAACTCCAAGCACTTCGGCGACAGGGACCTTTTCTTCCACGCCAACATATTCGGCGCCCCCGTCACCATACTCAAGGACGGCGTCGACACCGCCAAGGAGGTGAAGGAGGAGGTCGCGCAGTTCGCGGCCAGCTACTCCAGCGCGTGGGAGGAGGGGCTGAGGAGCATAGACGTGTACGCGATGAGGAGGAACCAGGTTAGCAAGTCCAGCGAGAAGGGCTCGCTTGGCACCGGCAGCTTCCTTCTCAAGGGCGAGAGGGACTGGTACAGGAACATCGAGCTCTCGCTCGTCATGTTCGTAAAGGACGGCAGGCTGAACACCGCGCCCATGAGGACCTTCCAGAAGCTGGAGGGCATGGGGAAGCACGTGGTCGTCTCCCAGGGCGAGATGAAGAAGTCCGACGCTGGCAAGAAGATAGCCGCGTATCTCTCGCTGGACGACCTGGACAACGTGATAAGGCAGCTGCCCACCGGAAGCTTTTCGCTCAAGAACCAGTGACTACATAAGGCTGTAACCCCTGTCGACCGGTATCACAGCGCCGTTCACTGCCCACGATTCGTCGGACATCAGCCACAGCAGTACGTTGGCGAAGTCCTCCGGCGGCGCGCTCCCGCCCTCGCCCTTCCTCAGCTTCCTCCACTCCCTGTCTGGGGCGAACTCGCCGTCTATCTGGTGCGGAGCTATGCCGTTTACCCTTATGTGCCTTGGCGCCAGTTCCGTGGCCAGTATCTGCACCGCCTTTGCAGTGCCGGCCTTCGCTATCCCGTAGGAGAGCTGGTTCGGCATCGCCTTCGATATTCCCTTCATCGCTGAAACGAGCGTTATCGTCGAGCCCTCTTTCATGTGCGCAACCGCCTCCCTGACCACGAGTATCGGCGCCTTTATGTGGTTGGTCAGCATCTCGTCGAGCCCCTTAGGGTCCGATACCGTGTCCTCCACATAGCCCCCTATCATAACCGAGAGGTGGTCTATGCCGCCCAGGAACTCCACCGCCTCGTCGACGAGCCTCTTCGGCTCCCTGACCGCATCGATGTGCAGCGCCCTTACGCTGCCGTATACCTTCAGCGTCGACTCCATCTCCTCGAGCTTCTGTTTCTCGAGCCCCACGATCACCACCCTCGCCCCGCGCTTGAGAAGCGCGTGCGCGGTTGCGTAGCCCAGCCCCTTGCTGACGCCGACGATCAGTATCCTCTGGTCCCTCATCGCATCCACCATCAGTTGACGCATCGAAGGAATATATAGCTTGATGCAGGGGAAGGGATTTGAACCCTTGAACCCCTAAAGGAACGAGCCCTGAACCCGTCGCATTTGACCAGGCTTTGCTACCCCTGCACATCAGCAAGGATATTTGCTTCATCAATATTTAATAAATAGAGCGCTGAAAGGTGTCTGAGGTTAATGTCCGGTTCGCAGAGCATAAGCTCGAAGGTGGCCACCGCGGTGGGCCTGGGCGCCATAATCGGCGCGGGCATATTCGTGCTGAGCGGCACGGCTATAGCGCTTGCCGGCACCTACGCCATACTCGCATTCATACTCGTCGGCATAGTCGCCCTGCTCGTCGCCTTCCAGCTCGGCGAGCTCGGCTCCATAATGCCCCACGTCAAGGGCGGGGCATACTCCTATGCCTACAAGGCGTTCGGCAGCGAGCTCGGCTTCATAACCGGCATACTGCTCTACTTCAGCTACGCAACCTCTGTATCTGTCATCGCGCTCGGTTTCGGTTCCTACCTCTCAAGCGTCCTCGGCCTATCCGCCGCCGCTTTCGCGATACCGTTCGCCATAGCCCTCATACTCGTACTGGCGGTGATCAACATACTCGGCATAAGGAAGGCGGCGAGGGTCGACTTCGGGCTTGTGCTGATAAAGATCGCGATACTTGCGATATTCATTGTATTCTCTTTTGCCATGGCGGGCCGCGCCGGCTTCAGCCTCTCCAACTTCACCTCCGGGCTCGGCGGCCACGGTCTCGGCGGGATCTTCGCCGCGAGCGTGGTCATACTGTTCGCCTACTCCGGCTTCCAGGCGATATCCACGTTCACCGGCAGGGTTATAGGCGGAGGCCCCCGTGCCGCCAAGGCGATAGTGTACTCTGTGCTGATAAGCATGGTGCTATACGTGCTGGTCGCTGTCTCGCTGATAATGCTCGTGCCCGCCCGGTCCTACGGAATAGCGGCGAACCCGCTCTCATTCGCCCTGCAGAGCGTGCACGCCCCCAACTGGCTGTTCCTAGTGGTCAACATAGGCGCGCTCATAGCAACCACCTCCGCCACGCTTGCCATGCTGCTCAGCTCTTCCAGGATGCTTTACCAGATAAGCTCTGACCACCTCCTTCCCAAGATACTGAGGTCGTACAACAAGAGGAAGGACGTGGCGGTCAACGCGGTGATAGTTTCCGCCGCGATCGGAATAATCATGCTCTTCGCGGGCAATCTGTTCGTGATAGCCTCGATAAGCAACTTCGGCCTCCTCTTCTCGTTCATAATAACCAGCTTCTGCGTCGTTCACTTCAGGAGGAAGAGGGAGTTCGCGGAGTTCAGGGCCCCCTTCTATCCCTATCTCCCCATGGTGTCAATAGTCGCCCTGTTCGCGCTGATGATAGGCATGCCCAGGGAGGCGCTCCTTCTCGGCGTGATGCTCATACTCGCGATGATAGTCATCTACTACTTCCTCAGGGAGTACGAGTCGAAGAAGGTAGTCAGGATAAGGCTGTTCAAGTGATGTAAAGGTATATATATTTATTAGGTCATATATTTATTAGGGGCAAGATGTTATGAAGCAGCTACAGAGCACTATTGTACACTACCCGACATTGAAGACCATATTGGCTATAGAGGATGCAATCAAGAGGGCCAATTCCCCACTTAGCAGAAACCAGATTCTTGCCAAACTGCCCACCAAGGTCATGCGCTCAACCCTGAACCTCGCTCTCGAGTATATGGAAAAGCGAGGCATGGTGTTGGAGACCAAGAGAGGTTTCATATGGACCTTCAATCCGAGCAAGAAACTGGAGAAGGCAGAGCTGGAGGGACTAGAAATGTGATTATTTGCCGACTAAGCGCGTATCGATAAAGCTTATTGGAGATGCAAGGGACGCGTACCTGGCCCTAAAGAAAAAAGTTGCAGAAGAGCATGCGAAAGGCGTCACAAATTCACTACATCAAATACTGTTGAAATCTATAGACGACAAGATTTCCATACTTAAGGTGCATTATGACTACGGGGTGCACATCCCAAGGAGGAACATCGCGCATAAGTACGAGCTCCTCTACGATGTTACCAATCTGTGGAAGGTAAACCTTGCTGGTGCATGGCGGATGGTATATACACTAAAGCAGCCCCAGAGGGAAGACACAGAGGTGGAGATCATCTCGATCTGGCTCGATGTCCTTGACATAATAGACCACAAGGAATACGATAAGATATTCGGTTATAGGAAGAAGTAAGTGCAATAGGTGATCCAATGATGATAAGTCTGGTAGGCGCGCCGAACAAGGGGAAGAGCACCCTCTTCTCAGCACTCACCATGAGCGAGGTCGCGATAGCGGACTATCCATTCACCACCGTCGACCCCAACCTCGGCGTGGCGTACGCCACCAAGAGGTGCGTCGAGTCCGAACTGGGCGTCAGGTGCAAGCCTAGGAACTCGCTGTGCGTGAACGGCACGAGGATGATACCCGTCAACATCGTGGACGTCGCCGGGCTTGTCGAGGGCGCGCACGAAGGCAAGGGTATGGGCAACCAGTTCCTCAGCGACATATCCGCCTCCGATGCGATAATCGTGGTGGCCGACATAAGCGGGAAGACCGACAGCAACGGCAACCCTGCGACCGACTCGAACCCTGTTGATGATGTGAAGATAGTGATCGACGAGATTGCGCAGTGGACAGCGTCGATAGTCAAGAAGCACATCGGCCAGATATCTAGGAGGGAGGACGGCATCGCCGCGCTGTGCGAGATACTGACCAACATGAAGGCCACCAGGCAGCAGGTGGAATCCGCCACCGGCTCCGCGGTGTTGACCACCAGCAGGATAAGCTGGTCTGACGACGACATAATGCGGTTCTCTCGGGAGTTCCTGAGGCTCAACAAGCCCCTGATTGTAGCTGCCAACAAGTCCGACGCCCCTGGCTCTGAAGCTCGCCTCGCGCTGCTCAAGGCCGAGTTCGGCGACTCCGGCGTGGTCGCCACCTCGGGGGCGATAGAGCTGGCTCTGCGAAAGGCGGCGAAGCAGGGGTTGATAGATTACCTGCCAGGCGGCAGGAGCTTCAACTTCGTGGGCAATGTCACCTCCGAACAGAAGCAGGCGCTCGACTACATGCTCAAGTTCGTCAAGGAGCGTGGCACAAACGTCCAG
>JAGWGP010000031.1 GCA_028867285.1 Microcaldota archaeon
GCATACATGTTGCTCTGGTACTTCTTGGCGGCGTCCACCATCTTGTCAGCCGCGAGCGACTCGCTCTCCGCAAGCGTTACCCTTGCCATCTTCTCCCTCTCGGCGGTGGCGACCTTGGACATCGCCTCCTGGAGATCCTGCGGTATCTTGACGTCCCTCAGCTCCACGGATATGGCGGTGACGCCCCACTCCGCTATCCTCTCCTGTATCAGCGCCTTTATGTCGTCGCCCATGATGTCCCTGCCCGCCAGCATCTCGGAGAGCAGGCTCTTGCCTATTATGTCCCTCAGGGCGGTCTGCGACGCGAGCTGCACCGAATTCGTGTAGGACTGCACCTTCAGTATGGAGTTCTCGGGGTCCTTCACCTGCCAGAAGAGTATCGCATCAACATTGACGGGGACGTTGTCCTTGGTGAGCGTCTGCTCCGCGCTGAACGTTGTGCTTATAACCCTCAGGTCTAGCGATATCGGGGTGGACTCTATCAAAGGGAGTATCGCTATGAGCCCTGGCCCTATCATGCCCTGGTACCTTCCCAGCCTGAGCACCGGCATCCTGTTCCACTCGCTTATGACCCTCACCGACATGCCAAGCAGTATCAGGAAGGCTATCACTGACACTATGCCCGTGGATACTGGATCGGTTGTTCCGAGCCAGACGAGTACGCCTACAACTATCGCTATCAGCAGGTCAATCAGTATCGCAGCGCTTGAGCCAGGATAAGTCCTCATCGTCTCACCGCTTTAATCTGCATGTTCAGCTATAATAATATTTGCTGCCATATCTGGTCCGAGTGTCGGTGGCATGATGGATGATTTGGAGAGGGCATACGTGCAGCGCCTGTACAGGGACGAGATGCTCCACTGGAAGGTATACAAGAGGCTATCAGACCTGGAGAGGAATCCGAAGCTGCGGCCCATACTCGCAAAGCTCGCCGCCATAGAGGAGGGGCACACCGGCATATGGAAGAGGCTGCTGGGCCCGGATGCACGGGAGCCCTCGGCCATGAGGGTCGGGTTCATGGCCGGGCTCATATACGCCTCGAGGCTCGTGCTCGGGCTCGCGCTCACCACGAAGATCATAGAGTACGGCGAGAACCTGCTTATACGGGACCTCAACAGGACCCTTGAGATGCTTGGGAAGAAGAGGGAGTCCGCGGCGATAAGGAGGATAGAGGCAGACATGGACAGGGCCGAGGACCCGCTGAAGAGGAGCATAATAGAGCACAGCCCTGTGCTCAATAACATAAGGGATGTGATACTCGGGGCCAACGACGGGCTGGTCGAGATACTGGCCGCGACCGCGGGTCTTGGCATAGTGCTCAGGAACCCATTGATAGTGCTGCTCAGCGGGTTCATAGTGGCAGTGGCAGGAACCCTCTCTATGGCGGGCGGCGTGTACCTCTCCGTGGAGTACGAGAAGAGCGTGGGCATAGTCAAGACCAAGAGCCCGCTCAAGGGATCGGCCAAGACCTCGGCGCTCTACGTGGGGCTCTCTTACATACTCGGCGCGATGGTGCCGCTAGTTCCCTTCATGTTCGGGCTCGCGGGCGAGTGGGGCGTGCTGGGCTCTGTCATACTTACCGGCATAGTGCTCACCTTCGTCTCGGCGCTCATATCCATAGTGAGCGACACCAGCATAAGGGCCAGGATATTCAGGACGCTCGTTATATCGCTGGGCATAGCCGGAGTGACCGTAATAATAGGAACCGTCGCGAGGGCGGTCCTTCACATACCTTATACGTGATTCGATGAAGATGTTCGAGGGGATGGCGGTTGTGGACGTGGAGGCGACTGGCCTGGACAGCAGGAGATGCTCGATAGTGAGCGTGGGCGTCGTGCTCTACTCGAACGGAAAGGTCAAGGAGTACTACTACGAGTGCAGGCCCTTCAGGGGCGCGGTGATAAACGACGAGGCGCTCGAGATCAACGGCACCACAAGGAAGGAGCTTAGGTCCAGGAAGAGGGTGCCCCAGAGGGCGATGATGAGGGACATCTACAACACGCTAAAGGCGCACGGGATACACACGATAGCAGGGCAGAACACCTCCTTCGACAGGGACTTCCTGGATGCCGCGGCGAGAAGGTGCAAGGTGCGCTGGGACTTCGGCCACAGGACCATAGACATGCACTCCATAGCTTACGCAATCATGCTGAAGAAGAGGATGACGATACCCACAAAGGCGGGGAACAGGAACCACCTCACCGCGGACGTGATATACACCTACCTCGGCATGCCGGAGGAGCCAAGGCCGCACAACGGGCTCACGGGAGCAAGGATGGAGTTCGAGGGCTTCGCGAGGCTGATCTACGCCAGGAGCGTTCTGGACGAGTTCAAGGGCTACAGGATAACGCAGTTCCACATGTGACTTGGGGGCACCGGCCAGCAGACCCACACTTATAAATAGCTTGAGCGGGAAAGCATATTGTCTAATTGTTAGGGTGCTCGAAATGGCTGAAGATGCGAAGATGGAAGAGACGATAAGGGACATCATGAAGCACATGGAGCTGCTGATGGAGGACACCAGCGTACCCAAGAACGTGAGGAGCGCCATAACCGAGGCGAGGAACAAGCTCGGCTCTCAGGGGGAGTACATAGTCAGGATCTCATCGGCGATATACAGCCTTGATGCTGTGAGCAACGACATAAACCTGCCTCCTCAGGCGAGGACGGGAATATGGAGTATACTTAGCATGCTCGAATCCATCAAGACTGCATAACATGGCTGGGGAGAATGTCATCAAGGATCTGGTTAGCAGGCTGTCAAGGGCCAACATACTGGTAGCTGGCGACATAAAGCCTGGCATCGTCAACGAGCTCAACTCGGAACTCATCCTTTCAAGGCTTCTGGAGAGGTACAGGAACCTGGAGAAGCTGGCCATAGTCAACAACGAGGAGATAGAGAACCTAGTCAGGGCGCTGGACATGGAGAAGGCCCCGATGCCCATAGAGATAAGGGCGAAGACCGGCTTTATGCCTATGGCATCGGAGGTCGATGCGCGCTACACGATAACCAACAACCCTATAGAGCGCGCTGAGGGCACGGTGGACGACTTCGTCCAGCACTTCAAGAGCAGGCTGGAGAAGATGAGGAGGATACTCGAGACCCACAGGGGCGCGGTGTCTGGGGTCCTGCCATCGCTGGAGAGCCTGAAGTCCTACACGGCGGGGAGGGAGATCACGGTCATAGGGATTGTGCAGAACAAGATCACCACAAAGAACGGCAACATAATGGTGGTGCTGGAGGACGAGACCACAGACGCGAAGGTGATGTTCATGAACGGCGCCTCGAAGCAGGCGAGGGCGCTGTTCGAGAGCGCGGGCAACCTCGTTTTCGACGAGGTGCTGGCGGTGCGCGGCAAGATATCGGGCCCGTTCGTCATAGCTAGCGATATCGTGTGGCCCGACGTGCAGCTGAAGGAGAGGAAGGCCACAGAGGAGGACATCGCCATCGCGATGATATCCGACACCCACGTGGGCAGCAAGCTCTTCATGGAGAAGAACTTCACCCACCTCATAAAGTGGCTCAACGGTGACGTCGACGGAAAGAGCGCGATGGCTGGCAAGATAAAGTACCTCGTCATGGGCGGCGACGTGGTGGACGGGATAGGGGTCTACCCGAGGCAGGACAGGGACCTCGCGATACTCGACGTCTACAACCAGTACAGGACCTTCTTCAACTTCATAAGGGCGATACCGGAGTACATACACGTGTTCATAATACCGGGCAACCACGACGCTGTGCAGAGGGCCGAGCCGCAGCCCGAGCTGACGGCCGACCTGATAGGCGACTTCCACATGGAGAACGTGCACATGCTGCCCAACCCGAGCTTCCTCACGCTCCACGGCATAGATGTCCTAGCTTATCACGGCACCTCGCTCGACTCGGTCATAGCGGCGATACCGAACATGAGCTACGCGAACCCGGAGAGGGCGATGACCGAGATGCTCAAGAGGAGGCACCTGTCCCCCATATATGGAGGGAACATAATAGTCCCCAGCAAGAACGACAATCTCGTAATTGAGAGGATACCGGACATACTGCAGATGGGCCACGTGCACAAGAACGGATACGCCTCTTACCATGGGGTGGAGATAGTGAACAGCGGCACATGGCAGGCCAGGACCGACTACCAGATAATGCAGGGACACATACCCACGCCCGCGCTGATGCCGGTGTTCGAGACAAAGACCGGGAACATGACCCTGGTCGACTTCAACAAGGAGATATGATGGACCCACGGGAATACTTTGAGCTGCTCAATAGGGACTTCTCCAAGGCGTTCGCAGTTGCAGAGAGCGCGAGGTCGAGAGGTCTGGACCCGGAGCCCCACGTGGAGATAAAGCCCGCGCCCGACATAGCCACGAGGGTCGAGGGGATAATAGGGGTGGAGGGGCTTGCCAATATGATAAACAGGCTGGGCATAGCGAACAGGCAGGAGCTCGCCTTCGCGATGGTGAAGGAGATATCCACGGGCAAGGAGTTCGAGCATGAGCCTGTTGACAAGAGGCTGACGCTGGCGTCGAGGGTAGGCCTGGCAATACTCACTGAGGGAGTTGTGGTTGCGGCTACAGAGGGCCTGCAGGGGGTGGAGCTGCACAGGGACGCTGAGGGGAACGATTACATAGCGGTGCTCTATGCCGGTCCGATAAGGGGAGCGGGGGGCACCAGCATGGCGCTCTCGGTGGCGCTGGCGGATTACGGAAGGAAGTTGCTCAGCATAGGCAGGTACAAGGCGCAGAGGAGCGAGATCGAGAGGAACCTCGAGGAGATACAGATCTACGACTCCAGGTGCGCGAGGCTGCAGTACAGGCCGAGCGACGAGGACCTCAGGATAATAATGGAGAACTGCCCGGTATGCGTTGACGGACTGCCGACAGAGCAGATAGAGCTGAGCATACACAGGAACGTGAAGAGGCTGGACGCCACGGGCAAGGAGCAGACGATAACCAACAGGGTGAGGGGTGGCATCTGCCTGGTGCTCTGCGAGGGAATAGCGCAGAAGGCTAAGAGCGTTCTGAAGAACACAAAGAATGCGGGGCTCGACTGGAGCTGGCTCAACGAGATAATAAAGGTGGACAAGAGGCAGCCCACCGAGCAGGACAAGAGCGTGAAGGAATCGGTGTTCCTGCAGGAGCTCGTTGCGGGGAGGCCTGTGCTCGCCTATCCCGGCCACGTGGGCAGCTTCAGGCTCAGGTACGGAAGATCAAGGATGACAGGCATAGCAGCGAAGGGGTTCAGTCCAGCGAGCATGTACATACTTGACGAGTTCATAGCCACGGGCACGCAGCTCAAGGTGGAGAAGCCGGGCAAGGGCTGCATAGGCACGCCGGTGGACTCGATAGAGGGCCCGTTCGTCAAGCTTGACGACGGCACGGCGTTGAGGATAAACGACATAGCTACGGCGAAGGAGCTGAACGGCAGGATAGTCAAGATAATAGCAGTGGGGGACGTGCTCATTACATACGGAGATTTCAAGAAGAGCAATACGCCGCTGGCGCCCACGAGCTATGTTGAGGAGTACTGGGAGGCGCAGCTGAGGGCGAAGGGGGCAGCGCCAAGCGATCCGAGGAGCTTCAGGGAGGCCTACGACACCTCGGTCTCGCACGGCGTGCCGCTCCATCCAAGGTACATATACGAATATGCGGAGATCGACTCGCACGAGCTGGAGGGGCTCTGGAAGGCGGTCGCGCTCTCCAGGATAACTAAGAGTGGTGACAGCATATTCGACGTGAATAAAGTGGAGATGGACGCATCTGAGGAGTTGGTATCCACACTTGAGAGGCTGTGCATACCGCACGTCGAGCGAAACAGCCTGCTTACGATAAGGGATGACGATGCGCAGAGCCTACTGGTTACGCTCGGATTCTTCCAGGATGGGAAGCTGCACATAGACGGCTCCGCGATCAGTGGTATGGACTGGACGCTTGAGCCGCTGGAGATACTGGGCTCCACATCGCCGGTCCAGATAATGAGGCGCTCCACGAGGATAGGCGCGAGGATAGGGAGGCCCGAGAAGGCGAGGGAGAGGCTGATGAAGCCTGCGCCCCATGTGCTGTTCCCTATAAGCGAGTACGGAGGCAAGGAGAGGAGTGTGTCAAAGGCCTATGCCAGCGGCAAGAAGAAGTTCACCTCTGAGATAGAGGTGGAGGTGGCCAGGTACAAGTGCCCGGTTGGGGGGGAGATAATCTGGTCCCCGTACTGCAAGATGCACAAGTCGAGGTCCAGGATAGAGAAGCTGTGCAAGAGCTGTGGCAGGGAGTCCACGCTGGAGATATGCGGCTTCTGCGGGGGCAAGGCATCCGGCAGCGAGACCAAGAAGCTGGACCTGTCCGCGATGGTGGAGGACGCGCTAGTGTCGGTCGGGATGCAGGCTCTGCCGAAGATGGTAAAGGGGGTGAGGGGCCTGTCCAGCAGGGACAAGATACCCGAGCCACTGGAGAAGGGAGTGCTCAGGGCGGCCAACAACGTGTACATATTCAAGGACGGCACGGCGAGGTTCGACGCCACCGACGCGCCGATGACGCATTTCTATCCAAGCGAGGTGGGAACCGGCGTGGAAAGGCTGCGCCTGCTGGGGTACGATGTCGACTACAAGGGCGAACCGCTCGTCTCTGACAACCAACTGCTGGAGTTGAGGCACCAGGACGTGCTGATAAACAGGAGGTGCGCCAACTACGCGATGGGCGTGGCGAAATTCATAGACCAGCTCCTGCAGAGGTACTACGGGCTGGAGCCGTTCTACAACCTCAACAGCATTGAGGATCTCGTGGGCCACCTCGTGGTCACGCTCTCGCCCCACACCTCGGCAGGGGTGCTGTGCAGGATAGTCGGCTTCACTGACGCGAATGTGGGATTCGCCCACCCGTACGTGATATCTGCGAGGAGGAGGAACTGCGACGGCGACGAGGACACCACCATGCTGCTGCTCGATGCGCTGATAAACTTCTCGAAGAGCTATCTTCCGACCACCATAGGCGGGACCATGGACGCGCCTATAATACTCACGATAAACGTTGAGCCCAAGGACGTCGACGACGAGGTCCACGACATGGAGGTGACCGAGGCTTACGGGCTGGATTTCTACGAAAAGACCCTCCAGTATGCGGCGCCCGGAGAGGTTACCGTGGAGATGGTCAAGAACAGGCTTGACGGCGACGGCAGGTTCAGCGGGATAAACTTCACGCACCTCAGCGGGCCGGAGGCGATAACACTATCGCCGGTGAAGAGCATGTACACCAGGCTCAACGCGATCCAGGAGAAGATAGACCAGCAGTTCAAGCTAATGGACAGGCTGTGCAGCGTCGAGAAGAGCGACACAGCGAGGAGGCTGATATCGAGCCACTTCATACCCGACCTGATAGGCAATATGCACAAGTTCTCGAAGCAGGGGTTCAGGTGCATATCGTGCAACGCGAAGTACAGGAGGGTTCCGCTGGTGGGAAAGTGCACCAGGTGCCAGCAGGGAAAGCTGGTGCTCACGATCTCGAAGGGAAGCATAGAGAAGTACCTCAACCTGGCGATAGGGCTCTCCAACAGGTACAACCTGGAGCAGTACATAAAGCAGAGGCTCTACCTGATAAGGGACGAGATACAGAACGTTTTCGGCGGGGTGGGGGGCGGCAACATACCCACCAAGCAGTTCAACCTCTCAAAGTTCATGTAGATTTTTATATCTGCTCTGAGCTGTATCCCAGGCGATCAGTTGGACACCATAACGATAATCGGACTTCTGGCCGGCGCATTCACGACGCTGGCGATGGCGCCGCAGGCCATAAAATCCTGGAAGACAAAGGAGACGCGGGACCTCTCCGTTGTATGGCTCGTGGTGCTCGCGGTGGGGGAGCTGATATGGATAGTCTATGGCGCGCTGATAGCCTCGCTACCGATAATCGTGACGAACGTGGCGAGCGTGTTCCTGGCGCTGCTTGTGCTGGCGCTCAAGAGCAAGTACAAGTAGGAAGGTCATACGCCGAGGTACTTCTCGAGCTCCTTGAGGCTCATGGCGTTGACTATCCGGTCCTTCGTGAGCCATCCTCTTCTTGCGGTGCCCACCCCGTATCTCATGTAGGAGAACTGCGGCGTCCTGTGGGCGTCGGAGTCTATCGCGAACTTCACCTTGTACTTTGATGCGTTCATTATGTTGGTGTCGTTCAGGTCGAGCCTCTTGGGCTGCGCGTTTATCTCGAGCGCCACCCTGTTCCTCTCCGCTGCCTCGTACACCTTTTCCAGGTCTATCCTGTAGGCGTCCCTTGCCGGCATCTCCCTTCCGGTAGGGTGGCCGAGCACGTCGACAAGGCCGGAGTCCAGCGCCTTTACCACGCGCTTGGTCATCTCCTGCTCGCTCTGGTTGAACGCGCTGTGCACAGAGCCCACCACCCAGTCCATAGATTTCAGGCTCTTGGCGTCCAGGTCGAGGGATCCGTCCTTCAGTATGTCGCACTCCGCGCCCTTCAGTATCCTCATCCTGCCGTCGAGCCTCTTGTTGAGGGCGTCGACCTGCCTGAAAAACGACTCGAACTGCCTCTCGTTCATCCCGTTCTCGACCTTGAGCGACTTGGTGTGGTTCGTGGAGGCGAAGTACCTGAGCCCCAGCCTGATGGCCTCGCCTGCCATCACGTCCAGGGGATCCGTGTTGGGGTCCTTGTCCCTGCCGTGCGTGTGCATGTCACCCCTTATGTCGCCCACCTCGACGGGCATCTTGAGCGCATTCTTTTGAGCCAGCTGCACCTCGCCCCTGGCCTCCCTCATCTCTGGCGGCATCCACTGCAGGCCGAGCTTTGCGTATATCTCCTCCTCGGTCTTGGTGGGCATTATCTTGCCCTTCCTGTCGAAAAGGCCGTACTCGTTGAGCTTGTAGCCCTTCCTCACGGAGATGGTCCTCACCTGGACGTTGTGGTCCTTGCTTCCGGTGAAGTACTGCACCGCGGCGCCGAAGCTCTCGGTGGGTATGACGCGCAGGTCGCAGTTGAGCCCTATCTTCAGCCTGACCGCGGTCCTGGTGGGTCCCTCGGCTATCCTCTCCTCGACCTCGGGGAGGGCCGCGAAGAACCCCATCACCTGCTCGCTCTTGCCTGACAGCGCGAGTATGTCGAGGTCGCCAACGGTCTCCCTCATCCTCCTTGCGGAGCCCGCCACAAGGGCCTCGTCCACCAGGCCGCTGGCCTTGAGCTTTTTGACTATCTCCTCTGCAACCGGAAGCGCGTCGCCTAGCAACATCCTGCCTGAGCTCCTCTCCAGAAGGTCCAGCCCCTTCTGTATCATCTCCTCGCTCTTCTCCCCGAAGCCCTCGAGCTTGCTGATCTTGTGTGCGGCGAGCACCTTCTTCAGGCTCGGGATGTCCCTGACCTTGAGCGACTTGTACAGCGCGAGCGCCTTCCTGGCGCCCAGGCCCTGTATGCTTGTGAGGCCCTTCATGTCTATCGGGTACATCCTCTTCAGGTAATCGTACTTCTCCATGCGGCCCGTCTTTATGTATTCCCCTATGCTGCCGGCTATGCTCTTGCCTATGCCCGGAAGCTCCATCAGTGCGGGCAGTCCTCCCCTCCTGTAGATGTCCTCTATCGCCTCCTGGAGGCTTCCGACGGTCTGGGCCGCCTTCTGGTAAGCCCTCACCTCGAACCTCGTGTTGGGCCTGTCGTCAAGGCTCAGCATAGCCGCTATCTCGTTGAACATGTCAGCTATGATCTTGTTGTCCACTCAATACCCGTAAGTGTAGGTCAAAATACTATTTTATCCCTTTGCTGCGATACATATCCGGGTAAAATGGATGTCAATGGGCGACTGGAGGCCGCTGACGAGATGCTGGACAAGCAGGCTAAGATGAACCAGGTCTACCTCGCGATAATATCCAGGTACAGGGAT
>JAGWGP010000032.1 GCA_028867285.1 Microcaldota archaeon
CCTGACCAGCGAATAGTTCTCCATGGCCTCCTTCAGGGCCGCCGATTTGCCATCGTCCTCCGGTATCATCGCGAAACCGACCCTGAAACCTGTAGCGTCGTAGACCTTCGATGCGCCGTTGAGTATGACGTGCGGAACCCCTCTCGCGACCTGGCCCACGCTCGTCAGCTTCGCCCCGTTGTACACTATCTCGTCATAGATCTCGTCGCTGACCAGCAGTATGCCGTACTCGTTGGAGATGTCCACTATCTCCTTGAGGATCTCCCTCCTCAGCACCGTGCCCGTGGGGTTGTTCGGGTTGGTGATCAGCATGTACTTTACCCTCCTTATCCTGCCCGACCTGCTCATCGAGCCCAGGCTCCTCCTTAAATTGTCTACGTGCACGTTCCACGAGTCCCTCTCATCGTAATCCTCGAGCTGCATCCGCCCCTCGCTCATCCCCAGGAGGGATGCGTAGATCGTGTAATAGGGCCTGAAGAGTATCCCGATGTCGCCCTTGTTTATCAGCGCATTGTTCAGGAAAGCTAGCGCCTCCGAGACGCCCGCAGTTATCACTATGTCCTCCTCTCCCAGCCCGATGTTGTAGGCCCTCTTGTACCTCCTGGCTATCGCATCCTTGAGCACGCTCTCGTCAGCCATGCCGGAGTAGGCAGTCCTTCCCGCCCTCAACGCCCTGACGTATGCGTCTATCACGTATCTCGGCGTGGGGAAGTACTTGGGAGGGTCGCCCTTGTTAAGCCCTATTATCTTCATGCCCTTCGCCGCGAGCCTCCTCGCGAGAACGTTCTCCTCCTCTATGGGGTTAACCGCGAACTTGCTTCTGTCGGATAATAGGGCCATGGCATCACTTGTTCTCAAGGTGGGCCTCGTCTATGAGGTATCTCCCCACGCTGCCGGAGCGATCCCTATGTGCGCTGTCTATCATTATCCTCTTCCTGAAGAGCGGCGCATCCAGCACGAACGTCTCGGCCTCCCCTCCCTCAAAGAGCAGATGGATCCTCTTCCTCCTGTGGAGGTCTACGAGCCTGCCTATCATCGCCTCGTCTATCCTGGCGCCCAGGTAGCTGTCGTCGAATCCGTCGGCAGAGACCTGCGTTATTATCACGTCGTAACCCTTCGCAAGCTCCTCCAGCTCCGACATCGGGTCTATACCCCAGATCGGGGGGATGTGCGCGACGCCGAGCTTCATGCATATCCTGTCTATCCTGCTCTTCTGGTACTCGCTCGACACCGCGCCTGTCACCAGTTCCGTAACCCCGTTGTCGACCAGCATCCGCTCCAGGTCCTTAAGCTCCTCCTCCTTCCCTCCCTCTGTCTCCGCCTTTACGTGCCTGATCCCCAGCGCCTCCGCCTGGAGGTCGGTGGATAGCACGTTTGGCTTGTGGAACATGTAGCTGAAGTCGTTCTTGGTCACCAGGGTGAGCAGGAGTTCCACCGGTTCCCCTCGGTCGGCCATCCTGTGTATGGCAAGGGTGGAATCCTTGCCCCCGCTGAAAAGACACGCCCTCATATCCTCATCTCAACTCCAATCCTCACTGTGCTCGAGGGGCATATGTCCCTGAGCACGCACCTCTCGCAGTGCTTTGCCCTCGCCGTGCACACGTCCCTGCCTAACGCTATGAACAGGTGGGATACGTCCTGCCACTCGCTGCTCGGGAGCATTCTCATCAGCCTGGCCTCGATCTTTACCGGATCCCTGCTCCTCACCAGCCCGAGCCTGTTGGACACGGTTATGCAGTGGGTGTCTATGGCTATGCCCTCGTGTATGCCGTGAGCGTTGGATAAGACGACATTGGCCGTCTTCCTACCCACACCCGGCAGCTTAGTGAGCTCATCGATGCTCTTCGGCACCCTCGAGTGGAACCTCTCCCTCAGCATGCGCGCCATCTTGACTATGTTCCTCCCCTTCGAGCGGAACAGCCCTATGTTCCTTATGTAGGGGAATATCTCCGATGGCCTGGCGTCCGCGAAATCCCCGATTGTAGGGTAGTCCCTGAACAGCCTCGGCGTGTACCTGTTGACCGTGGCGTCCTGCGCCTGTGCTGACAGGATGGTCGCCACGAGAAGCTGAAATGGGCTCTTGTGATTCAGGCTGGTCACCATCTGCTCGCGGTATCTCTTCTTCAGCCTCGACATCACGGTGTCCAAGAACTCCGCCCTGCTGGCCTGCGTTGCCGCGCCCATTGCCCTCCTCATGCTCTCAGTCCAACTATCAAAGCGAAGGGATAAAATAGTTATATTGAGAATAGGTGCCGTGGCGGGTTCCGTGCTTCTGAAGCCAGATGTCGCCTTGCGCCTAGTCGAGGGACTGAGGAAGGCCTATCCGGACGCCAAGTACTATCTGGACTTCAAGACGCCCATGGACCTGATGGTGGCAGCCATAATCTCGGCCCAGACCAGGGACGAGACGGTGAACCGCACGACCCCGGCGCTTTTCGCCAAGTACAGGACCGCAAGGGACTATGCGAAGGCAAGGCCCGACAAGCTCGCGGAGGAGATAAGGAGCGTGAGCTTCGCCGGCAACAAGGCCAAGAACATAATCGCCGCGTGCAAGATCGTCGACGGCCAGTACGGCGGCAGGGTCCCGAGGAGCATGGACCAGCTGGCCGAGCTTCCGGGCATAGGCAGGAAGACCGCCAACACCATACTGATCAACGCCTACGGGATAGTCGAGGGCATACCGGTCGACACCTGGGTCATCAAGCTCTCGTACAGGCTGGGCCTCAGCGCAAACAAGGACCCAGACAAGATAGAGGCCGACCTGAAGAAGATAGTGCCGAGGCGGGGCTGGCACAACCTCGCATACGTGCTCAAGGCCCACGGGAAGGCGCTGTGCAAGGATGTCCCCATATGCAGCAAGTGCCCGGTAAGCAAGATATGCCCCAAGAACGGCGTGGGCGAGAGGATCTGATGAGGGTAATAGCCGATTTCCACACACACTCCAGGTTCGCGATGGCGTGCAGCTCCAGCATAACCATAAACGGCATGGCCGAGACAGGCGCGAGGAAGGGCATCAACCTCCTCAGCACCAGCGACTTCCTACACAGGGAGTGGCTCTCGGAGCTGCAGGCCAACCTCGAGGAGATAGGCGACTCCGGGCTGTTCAGGCTCAAGGGCTCGAAGGACGGCGTCAGGTTCATGCTCGGGGGCGAGGTGTGCACCGTTTTCACAGGAAGGGATGGCAGGGGAAAGAAGATACACAACTGCATAATGCTCCCGAGCTTCGACTCCGTGCTTCAGCTCAAGGACGAGCTGGCAAGGTACGGGGCGCTCGAGTCTGACGGCAGGCCCAGCCTGAGCATGTCGGCAGCGGAGCTGGTAGAGAAGGTATTCAACATAGACAAGCGGGCGTTCGTCTTTGCCGCTCACGTATGGACGCCTTTCTTCGGGGCGCTCGGCGCGATGTCGGGCTTCAACTCGATAAAGGAGGCCTACGAGGACCAGGAAAGGCACATCTACGCGCTAGAGACCGGGCTAAGCAGCGATCCCGCTATGAACTGGAGAGTCTCCTCGCTTGACAAGTACGCACTCGTGTCGAACAGCGACATGCACTCGCTGGAGAAGCTCGGCAGGGAGGCCAACGTCTTCGAACTCGATGGTGATTACGGCTACGACGACGTGGTCGGCGCGATAAGGGACAAGGACGCAAGCCGATTCAAGAGCACCATAGAGTTCTATCCGGAGGAGGGCAAGTACCACTTCGACGGCCACAGGGAGTGCGAGTTCTCCCACGACCCGTCGCTTGGGAAGAAGGAGGTGTGCGACGTCTGCGGGAAGAAGCTGGTCATCGGCGTGCTGCACAGGGTCAACGACCTTGCCGACCGCCCCGCGGGATACAGGCCGGCCAACGGCATACCCTACATAAACATGGTTCCCCTAAGGGAGATAATCGCCTACGCCATGAGGAAGGGATCCGCATCCGTCGGCGTGGAGTCCCAGTACAGGAAGATGCTGGAGGAGCTCGGCGACGAGTTCGACATACTGATCAATGTGCCGCTGGACAGGATAAGGGACTCCTCTACAGAGGAGATAGCCCAGTGCATAGCCAACGTGAGGGACAACAGGATAAACATACTCCCCGGATATGCGGGCGTGTTCGGAGAGATAGACCTCCTCTGGAGGTCGAAGAAGGTCCCCAACCAGCGCGCGATCAACCAGAAGAGGCTTTTCAAGTGATAAGATGATAAAACCGACGTGCGCGATGTGCGGAAAGGAGCTGACGAGGTTCGGCGCCATACTGCTTGGCCCCCCGAATAAGGCGGATGTGGTAAAGAAGACCCACCTCTGCGTCAGCTGCTACTCCAAGCTGATGAAAAAGATGGGGAAGAAGTAGGAAGACGGTCAGACCCTGGCCGCCTTGTACTTCGCCTTGAAGATTAGCCTGTCTATCCCCGAGGTCAGCTTGCTGTAGTGCTTTAGCGCAAGTATCACCGCGAGCATGACACCCGCCAGTATGACCTCTATGAACACCAGATAGTCGGCCAGCGCCACGAAGGACGCCGACGCGCTCAGCACGCCCTTTATCACGAGCAGCGTGGCCACCGAAAGCCCGGCATCCAGCAGTATGGAGGCGTAGGCCAGGTTCTCAAGGAAGTTCTCTATCTTCTTTATTCTGGCAAATTCTCTGTAGTACATATGTCATCACGGTCGCCTGTGGGTCGCACTACTGTTACGAACAGAAAGATTTAAAAACCCATCACATGCATGCCACTAGCGGAAGTTTCGGGAAAAGGGCCGAAAATAATAGTAAGGAATATATATCTAATCCAACCATACAACTACTGTAAACGTAAAATGCGATACAGAGTTTTCTGTTTTCCTGTCAAAGGTCGTCTTTTATGAAGAAAAACAACCTAAAGGATAAAGTCATAGCGGTAGTCAGAATAAGGGGAAGGGTCAACGTCAGGCATGACATAACCGAGACGCTCAACAGGCTCCACCTCAAGAGGGTGAGCAACTGCGCCATAATAAAGGTGACCGAATCCTACGACGGGATGCTCCAGAAGTGCAACGACTACGTGGCATTCGGGGAGATAAACGAGGAGATCCTGGCCAAGCTGCTCGAGAAGAGCGACATCAAGGCCACGCCCAAGGAGATACTTGCAGGCAAGGCGGACATGAAGGAGATAAACGAGCATATGCCGTTCAGGCTCCACCCGCCGAGGCACGGGTACAAGAGCACGAAGCTCGCCTTCAACCAGGGGGGCAACCTCGGCTACATGGGAGAGGAGATAAACGGCCTCATCAAGAGAATGGTGTGATCATGGTAATCAGGAAAGAGAAGAGGAAGCTGAAGTACTACGGAACCAGGAGATGGGGAGTGGGAAACATAAAGAACGCGAGGGGCAAGGGAGGCAGGGGTGGAACCGGAAAGGCCGGAATGAGGAAGCACAAGTTCACCTGGCTCACCGCGAAGCACCCTGAGCTCATAAAGAGGAGGGGCTTCAAGCCATGGAACCAGAACAAGCTTACGGGAATCACGCTCAGGGAGATCAACTCTATGGCACTCAGGCAGCCGGAGCTCAAGGAGATGCAGCTCAAGGGCCACAAGGTCATAAGCAACGGCCAGCTGGAGAGGGCGCTCACGATAAAGGCGAGCGGGTTCTCGAAGCAGGCCATGGAGAAGATAAAGAAGTCCGGCGGCGAGGCCGTCAAGGTTTAACTAGCTCATCCCAGGGAAAAGATGCCGGAATCCTTGAACATCGCCTTCTACACTGACACCTTCCTACCGGCCGTTGACGGTGTCGTTACCTCGATCATCAATTTCAGGGAGGAGTTGAGGCGAAGGGGGCACACCGTATATCTGTTCGCTAGCGGAGACTCCAGGACGAAGGCCATGACGAAGGGCGACAGGGACGTTTTCGTTGTCAGGGGCACCAAGTTCAAGAAATACCCGCAGTACAATCTTGCGCTCTTTCCGTTCATCTCACCACTGAAGACAAGGAACCTGGAGATAGACATAACCCACGCGCACACCCCGTTCACGATGGGCGCGTACTCGATCATCTACTCGAGGCTCAACAGGATACCGGCGGTCGGGTCGTTCCACACGCTATTCACCAACAAGTCCGTGATAAAGGAGTATACCACGAGGAACAGGATGGTGACCAAGGTCATACAGAAGTACTCATGGCCCTACGCCAAGTTCTTCTACGGCAAGTGCGATTCGGTCATCGCCCCGAGCGATTCGATAAGGGACCTGCTGATGAAGAAGGGCATATCCAACGTATCCATGGTGCCCAACAGCGTCGACACCAAGAGGTTCAACCCCAAGGTGAGCGGAGCCAAGATAAGGTCCAGGGTGATGCGCAACGAGAGGAACAAGCTTGTCCTCTACGCTGGCAGGCTGAGCAAGGAGAAGAAGCTCGACGTGCTGATAAAGGCGGCGAGGACGCTGAAGAATTCGGACATAGAGTTCATCATAGGGGGCACGGGCCCTGCGGAGTCCTATTACAGGAACCTTGTCGCGCGCTACCGCCTGCAGAGCAAGGTCAGGTTCGTGGGCTTCATAGACCCGGAGCTGCTGCCAGGCTTCTATGCCGCTGCAGACGTGTTCTGCATACCCTCCACATTCGAGACCCAGGGCATAGTCTCGCTCGAGGCCATGGCCACCGGGAAGCCGGTGGTGGGGGCAGATTACCTTGCGCTCGGGGAGATCATAAGGAACGGCAGGAACGGAGAGAAGTTCAGGCCCGGGGACAGCAGGGCATGCGCGGCGAAGATAAGCAAGGTTATAAATAATATGAGCTCCTATAAGGATATGCTTGAGACAGCAAGATCCTATTCTATAGAGAGGACGACTGATCAGCTATTGGACGTTTACAAGGAAACGATTGAGAAACACGGAGAGAGCCTCTGACCACTAATGCTTCATTTTAAGGCGATTCGCTGAACGAGATACAAGACGCGACACAGGAAGTACAGAAACAGGATGTTACAAAACAAAACACCACTCCTGAGGCTACGCCAGCAAGGGCGCAGCCTGGCGTCAAGCCCGCGAAGCCGTCGCTCAACGACATAATAAAGGAGTCCAACAACACCGAGGCCGAGGGCATAAAGAAGGACATAGACGAGATGAGGAAGCAGAGGGGCAGGATGATTTCCAAGGCAAAGGAGTTCAGGAGGAGGCTCAGCTACAAGGAGGCCGAGCTCGCCGCCATAGACAAGCTCCTCAAGATGGAGAGGGACCCCGTCAAGGAGGAGGCCGCGAGGAAGAGGTTCGGCTACCTCAAGAAGATGATCAACAAGTTCGAGTTCAGGATATCCACTGAGGCGAAGTCGCTCAACGAGGAGAAGGAGCTCATCAGGAAGATAAACGAGATGAAGGCGGAGCTGAACGACTCGCTCAAGTTCGTGAGGATGGAGAGGAAGCTCGAGCTGGTCAAGAAGGACATAGAGATGTTCAAGACCGGCCTAATGGACACCGACAAGGCGATAGCCGAGCTGGACGTGAAGATGGACGCTAGGTACGTGGACCTGAGGAAGTCGCTGGGGATAGGAAGCTACCAGAGCGGGAAGCCCTCAAGGCCGCAGCAGCACAGGAAGAAGGCGCCGCAGTCCCCGCCCAGCCAGGAGGTCAACCTTGAGGACATCGTGGTAATAAAGAAGAAGGGCAAGTGAGTGCTAGTGCTTAAAGCAAGGAAAGGACAGGGAAAGCAGGATAAATCATACTCATACAAGAAGACAGAATAAAACAAAAAAAACAAAAAAACAAACAAAAGCAAAAGGTAAAGTGAAAGAAATGAAAATCTCTTTTTTCGGAGCAGCTGAGGAAGTAGGAAGAAGCTGCATCATGATAACAAGCGGAAAGACAAAGATACTCCTCGATGCAGGAGTGAAACTGGGAGACAAGGAGGAGCACCCTCTTTTTGACGACAAGATGCTGGGCGAGATAGACGCGATATTCGTATCGCACGCCCACCTCGACCACAGCGGGTACCTGCCGCACCTATTCAGCGCGGGGTACAAGGGCAAGGTGTATGCGACAAAGCCGACGATAGAACTGATAAACGTTCTGCTCAACGACTACATGCGCCTGTCCGAGCCGAAGGACGTCACAAAGGAGGGGCTGGCCAGGCTTCAGAAGAGCTACAACATAGTTGAGTTCATGGAGCCTGTCAAGGTGAAGGACCTCACCGTGAGCTTCACGTTCTCGGGGCACATAATAGGCAGCGGCATGCTCACCGTCACAGACGGCAAGCAGAGCCTCATATACACCGGCGACGTGAACCTGTCGAAGACCAGGCTGCTCGAAGGGGCGGACCTGAAGGGGCTCAAGGCGACCACTATAATAACCGAAAGCACGTATTCGGGCAGGAAGGACATATTCCCCCCAGAGGGAGTCGTGGTCAAGAAGATGATCAAGAGCATAAAGGACACGCTCACTGCGGGAGGGAAGGTGATAATACCGTCCTTCGCGGTAGGCAGGGCGCAGGAGGTGCTCCTGCTGCTCGACGACTACATGAACTCGGGCGCGATACCCAAGGTGCCGATCTACGTGGACGGCATGATAAACAAGGCGCTGAGGATACACAGGCACAACGTGATATACTGCAGGAAGGAGCTCATAAGCAAGATACTGATGAGCGACTCCGACCCGTTCAAGAGCGACAACTTCGTCCCCGTGGAGAAGAAGGGTGTGAGGGAGAAGATCGTGAGCGAGGACCAGAGCAGCATAATAGTCACAACTAGCGGAATGCTGACCGGCGGCCCGATAATGTACTACCTCACCAAGATGGCGAGCAACTCCATGAACAAGATGATACTCGTCGGCTACCAGGCAAGCGGCACGCTAGGGAGGACGATCCAGGAGGGAGCGAAGACGGTCACCATCAACCACAGGAAGGTCAACGTGCAGCTCTCGATAGAGGCGTATCACCTATCGGCGCACGCGGACAGGCCGCAGCTCGAGAAGCTCATAAAGAGCGTCGAGGGGCTGAAGAACGTCTACATAGTACACGGTGAGAAATCTAAGACCGAGGAGTTCAAGACGGACCTGATATCACACAAGTATAACGCTGTTCTACCAAGACTTGGCGGAGAATATGAGCTATAAAGACAAAAGCGGCACCCATGAGGTGCAGGGGACAAAGGCTGAGCAGTCGGTTGTAAAGGGGTCTAACTACCTAGGCCAGTTGGAAATTGAGGCGTCTAGGAAATCCCACTATGCGTCCAAGGAAGAGGCTTATGGCCTGCCCGCATCCGTCGAGGACCACAGAATGGGGGCCATCGCTTTGTACAAGCAAATCCAGGAGATATCGTTCAACTCGAACAACCCCAGGCAGCTGCTTGAGTCAGGCAAGAGCATCAAGGACGAGTGGGAAATGCTCGCATCGTATAGGATGAAGGTTGCCGAGCAAACCGCCGAGATGGACCTCAAGCTCAATGGCAGGCCAACTGCAGCAGGGTGTGAGAATGTCGCCACGCAGTATACAAAGGCAGCCACTGCGTTCGCCATGTTCAGCAACAGGAAAAAGACTAATGAGTGCCTGAGGCTAGCCAAGAAATTCGACGATCTGGCGGGAAGCACGCATGCCGCTCACTCGAGTGACATAAAGCCAAGAACCTAATCGTTGAGCTAATGCTGAGGCTATCCAGTTCTCCGCGGATGGCTGGGTCCATAAAGGCCAGTGCGCAGGATTTCGTAGTGGAAGAGATCCTCGGGGCATGCAGGGTCCTTGAAAAGGATATCAATTATCCCGACTGCCCCATCCAGCTTTCTGCGTTCGATCCTAAGTTCTCGGTGTTCATAATGCAGAAGGAGAACTGGAACACGGTTCAGGCGCTGAGGGCGGTGGCCAATGCGCTCAGGAGAGGCCAGAAATCCACAGGATTTGCGGGCACG
>JAGWGP010000033.1 GCA_028867285.1 Microcaldota archaeon
GAAGGTGGTGGCTGTGGGAGACGGCGTATGCATAAAGCTCACCGACTTCACCACCGAGCTGGACCTGCTCACCAGGCTCTACGAGGCGGACCCGGCCCATACCGTAAGGCCGCTCTTCGCGGTGCTGGGACCAAACCTCAAGATGGCAGGCTACGCCATGGAGCGCATGCAGACCACGGTGCACGAGTTGGCATCCGGGCCCGACAAGAATGCGGTGCGGGCATTGGTCCCTGAGATAGACAGGCAGTCGCTCGAGGCGGTGTCCAGCTACGGGAGGAGCGGGCTAGAGCACGGCGACATAAGCGCCGACAACGCCGGGATAAACATCGGAAAAGACGGGTCGGTATCGCTAAAGTACATGGATCCGCTATACTGCGGGCAGAACTGGCTCTCCCAGATACCAGAAGTCATGTTCGATAGGGACATGAGCATGCGCAACAGGATGATGAGCGAGTTGAGGGCGGCGCTGGCGTAGCCACACCCCGAAAACATTTATATATTAAGACCGACCCAGCGGTAACAAAGGTCCAGGTGCGAACTTGTGCTGAGGCAGAAGACACCAAAGGTTGAGGGATCCGAGTCGGATATCAAGACCAGCTCCGGCAAGGAGAGATACGTCAAGCTCGTGATCGACAACATGCTCGCCGGCGACCCGGCGCTGACGGGCTCGATAAGGTACATAAGGCACGAGGCGCTGAGGGTGCTCAAGACCCCGGGGTTCGACATCGCAATACTCAACAATGGCATATGCATAAAGGTGACCGACAGCGTCTACGAGCAGGACGCGCTCGCCAGGCTGCACCAGGCCGATCCCGAGCACACGGTGAGGCCGCTGTTCTGCATAAGGGACCCGACGAGAGCTGGGAAGATCGTGGCCTACGCCATGGAGGAGGCGAAGGGGACCACGCTCCACGAGATGCTCGTCTCCGCTAGGCCGATGCTGCTGAGGGCGGTGATCCCGCAGGTGATCAAGCAGCTGGACAGGGCGGTGAGCAACTACCACAAGAAGGGGCTGCCCCACAACGACATTCACGAGAAGAACATAATGGTCAACGTGGAGCCGGGGATGAGGGCGACGATCAAGCTCATAGACCCGATGGACTGCGGCAAGGGCTGGAGGACAATGAGGATAATGGAGCGGGAGAGCCTCCATGAGAGGATAACCCTCCTCAAGCTGATCTGGGGCAGCCATGCCCCATAGCGCCGGAAGGGCAGGGCACAGAACGCATAAATTGGTTGTGCAACAAACGTTAAGCTAAATGATTCGATGTCAAGCTCAAGGATGCTGTTCAACGACGGAAAGTTCACCTATCACCACGACAGTGGGGCGAGCATCGGCGTGGTCTGGGGGTACAGGAGGAGCGTACTCGATTTCCGGACGCTCAACCACTGGAACAGGGACTGGAGGCTCGTGGAGATCGACAGGAGCTCGATAACCTCTTACGTCAACGCCAATGCCACAACGCAGATAAGCATCTCGGCGGCGGAATCGAACGGGATCGAGAAGTTCGCGGTGATAAGGTCGGCACCTCTGCTCAGGAGGGATCCCGCCAGCCCGATAACGCACAGGAACGAGCTGAGGTCGTTCAAGGCGGACCACATCGACGCGAGGCTGGACTTCAACAAGGAGGCGATAAGGGTGGCAAGGGCGGAGATAGCGAGGTGCAACGACGCCACATACAGGGACAGGATGGGCGCATACGTGGAGTTCCTGAGGAGCAAGATAGATTTCTTCACCAGGAAGTAGCCTCGACGACAACAGATTGGCGGCATATAGCAACATTTAAAAGCCTTTCTGCAGCTCACGGACAAGGTATATATATCTCCCCCGACGTATCCTCCTTAATAAAATCGCCGCGAATCCGCATACTGGCGCACTCTACATCCCGCGGCAATCCAATGTGAATCAATGCCCGTAAGGA
Organism: Microcaldota archaeon; assembly: GCA_028867285.1. GTDB lineage: Archaea > Micrarchaeota > Micrarchaeia > Micrarchaeales > Micrarchaeaceae > JAGWFU01. The sequence continues at coordinate 1,923 of JAGWGP010000033.1, forward strand.
ATCTTGATATGGCGAGGGTCGACACGACGAGGTCCCATGATCTGGTGGTCGTGTTCGGCGACACTAAGCTGCTGAGGTCGGAGCAGAGGGCGGCGGCCGCGCTCGAGCTGAAGGGGAGGAGGTACATACTTCTCGGCACGGAGAGGGAACAGGATGCTATGGAGGCGGTGCTGCTCACCAAATTCTACGAGGCGCAGGGCGCGATATCGAGGACCACCCCGACAAGGTCAACTGCCACCAACATGATGGTGTTCGACTCGCTGCTGCACACCTACACATATCCAGTAAGGGTGATGGCGCCCGATACGGAGAATCCCGGTGCCGTAACTGTCGCGATAGTCACGCACGAGGGGCAGGCGACAAGGCTGGCCGACGTGTACCTTGCAGGTGGTAGGCCGTTCGCCGACATAACCTACCATGTGCTCAAGGACTCCGTGAGGGGACTTGCCGAGCACCACTTCCTCAGAATATTCTTCGACAGCAGGCTGGCGAACGGAGAGAACGCCATAGTTGCGGGGATAGTCGGGGCAAGGGAGGACTTCAAGGGCAGGGTCGAGAAGTAGGTTTTGGCATGGCGCTATCCGAGAGGTCGGCAACCGACATAGGCAAGTTCGTACCCATACTCAGGGGCTCCCACGTGATGGTGCACCAGGAGGTGGGGCTCACCAATGTTGAGAGGAAGAACCTGGCATCGATGTGGGGCACTGGAGAGAGGGGATTCGGCCAGATAAGTCCGAGGCTGCATCTGAAGATGGACGATACAGAGATCGTCATGAGGGAGTTCGCCGACCTGGTGAGGATGTACGATGCTGCCCCGAGGCACGTGACCGAGCCGGTTGGCATGGTCTACAGCACGGTGCACGGGTTCAGGGGATACATATCCGAATATGTCCCAGGCAGGCACATCGCCAACGTCAAGAACACGCCGATAGATGAGAGGCGCAACGTGGCCGAGCAGCTGGTGAACGCGGTGGGGATGCTGCACTCGAAGGGCGCAACGCACGGCGACATTAGCGGGCACAACGCAAGGGTGTGCAGGCACACCAAGACGCTCAAGCTGTTCGATCCGGACACGCAGGTAGGCGCATCGTACCAGCTGAGCATGAAAGAGAGGCTGAAGGTGCTGATAGACTGCGACGTGAGGGCGGTGTCGAGGTTCCTCAGGGAGCTCAAGATACTCGACGGCTCGCTAGAGCGCGTGCTCGAGGCCTGCACGAACAGGAGGTTCATAAGGATGCTTTACGAGACGCCCTACTTCAGGGACGGGAAGTGATATGGCAACCCAGACAGCAACAAAGGACAGGGCATACGCGCCGACCAGGGAGGAGCTCCAGGGTTTTGTGGGCGGCAAGAAGGGACTGGGGGACATCCTCCTAGACTTGAGGCTCAGGCTGGGAGATGCAACAGAGCAGGAGAAGTCTGCGGCTCTGGGCTCGTGCCGCAACGAACTGATCGATGCCAAGATATCGGCCACAAAGACGCTGTACACGGGAAGGTGGTTCCTTGAATGGGGGCAGATGGTCGCCTTCGCGGACGTGATCAACAATGGCGCAAGGACGCTCACTGAAGGGGTACATGAAGTGCCGCGCTACACCATGCCGGGTAGGTTCTCGCTCTCGGCGAGCAAGAGCGTCTCCAAGGACTTCGCGACCATAGCCAAACAGTGGGGGATGCTGATAACGCTGGACGCGGGCAAGGTGAACTACTACCACCCCAACACGCTCCTGGAGCCGAAGGGGCTGAGCAAGGACCCGGACGCGGTCACGATAGGCTGGGTTCAAGAGGAGGAGGTCAGGGTGAGGAGCCTCGACAGGAGGGCGGTGATCGGGGTCGACGTGTTCTCAAGGGGAGAGAGGATAATATCCTACAACTCGTTCCCCTCCGAGCTGGCGCTGCTTGCAGACATAAGGGGCAATATATAAGTATTATTCGCAACACCAAGATGTTTAGAGGCCGATGAGATGAGCACAAGGGGCAGGCGCGTGGAGGGCATACCCGCGGGCAGCGACAGCGTCATAGACGAGCAGCACGAGATAATGAAGGCAATACACATGGAGGGCGTGAGCGACATACTCCACAACCTGGACGAGCTCGGCCATCTCAGGGAGGCGCTGGACGTGGGCGCGGCAAGGAGGGCGCACTCGCCATCCAAGCTGAGGAGCTTCATACACGGCTTCGTGAGGAGGGAGCAGGGCGCGCTCAAGCAGAGAGACGATTAGGCGATAGCATGGATAGGGACGCAATACTGCCGAAGGGGACTGCAATATCGCAGAAGGACTACTTCAGGGAGGGCATAGCTGTGCCACTGGCCGCTATGAGGCAGGCCGAGAGGGCAGCCAACCTCTTCCTCGAGATGAAGATGCCCGAGGACGCGATAAGCAGCCTGATGAGGGCGTCGAGGAAGGCCAACGAGGCCGCGGAGATGACGCTCGCCCACCACCTTGGCAGGGAGACGCTGGAGGTACTGGAGTACCAGGGATTATCGGTAGGGTTCTCCGCTAGGGCCCAGGAGCTGAGGATAAGCCTGATGGGCATGGACAAGCCGACCGCGGCAATAGTCCCGGTGCGGAGGATGGAGATGACCCTCAGGCGTTAGACGGGGAAGAGAGACGGGCAAATGGACAAGACAAAGAGACCGGGGGCACCCCATGGGACGGGGAGGGCGGAGGGCAACGACTTCGCCAGCATAAGCCCCACTGCCAAGGTCGTGGCATACTTCAGGGCATACACCGACATACCGTACGCCAAGTGGATAGCGCAGGAGGCGAACGCAGCGCAGGTATCCATGGAGATGCTTGGGGGCTGGGACAAGCTCGATAAGATGGCCGGATTCCTCGTCCCGTTCCTCGAGCTCAGGTACAAGGGGATCAACGCACAGCTGGGCAGGCTGGGGAGCAACAGCATCCTGGAGATAGCCTCGGGGATATCGCCCAGGGCGATAGAGCTGTCCAGGAATCCCTACCTCAACTACGTGGCCACCGACCTTCCGGAGATGATGGGCGAGCAGGTATCACTGTTCTCGAGGATACTGTCGGGCTCCACAAGGAGCAACCTTTTCATGCTCGGGGCCAACGCGCTCAACCTGCAGGAGCTGGAGGCCGCGGCAGCGATACTCAGGGCAAGGGCGGTGCCGATAACCGTGATAAACGAGGGCCTGCTGGTCTACCTCACAAAGGAGGAGAAGGCGAGAGTGGCGAGCAACATACACTCGGTGCTCGGGGGCAGCGGCGCCTGGGTAACGCCTGACATCTACACGAGTCAGGAGCTGGAGGCCATGATCAGGAGGGATCCGGAGATGTCGGACGCCCTCGACGCGGTATGGGGGAAGGTGCACAGGGACATGAGGGACAACATGTTCGACACCAGGGAGGAAGCGGTATCGCTCTTCGAGGGCCTGGGGTTCAGGGTGGAGAGGAGGAAGAGCATGGACGGCAGCTTCGTGATGTCATCGTTGCTAAGGCTGGGGCCCTCGGAGGACAGGCTGGAGGCCCTGGGGAAGCACGAGACCTGGGTGATGAGGCCCAGGCAGCAGTGATCCATTGTCGCACAACTCGAGCTATTTCAGGGACGAGAGGGAGGGAAGGATAGCCCTGCTCAAGGCAACCATAAAGGTGCTGAAGGCGATAGAGGGCGGAACGATAATGGCAGACATGAGGGCGGGCAGCGTACGAGGACTCACGCTTGCGGAGTGCGAGCCCGCGCTCAACCATCTCGCGCAGGAGGGGAAGATAAGGCTGGATATCGACAGGGATCCCGCTGGGGCGCAGAAGCTCAGGGCGATAGAGATCGTGGACAGGAGGTTTGCAGAGCCGCTCCTAAGGATAGATGACGCAAACGACAGCGAGGTCAGGGAATGCTTCAACAGGATGTACAGCATGAACGACCTGGGCAACGACATTAAACTAAGATGAGCGCATGACACGGGGATTCGCCAAGGCGAGAGGGGGTGCAGTGGAGATGCAGCCCCTGGCACTCATACACGAAAGGATAACCAAGATCGCGGATGAGGGTAGGTACGAGGTCGAACAGATCGTGGAATCGAGAGGCAGGTCGTATGGCGCAACCGGCCCAGGGAGGATCGGCGGCCAGGATGCGAGGGTCTCCAAACCCGGTAGCCTTAACCTCGAGCTCCATAAGATAATAGAATTTGCAGAGGGGTTCATAGGGGAGGCCGCGACCAAGCTACCATCAGTGAGCTTCGAGGACCTGCGCAAGGTGGACACACGCCTCGCGGTGAGGAGGGCCCTGGGGCTGTTCAGGCACACGGAGCGCGACATACTGATAGACTCGGGCGCCAGAAAGGCCGACCAGGCACTGGCGTTCCCGCACGAGTACGCCCACTTCTACATCAACGCCTCGCACGTATATTCGGACCAGGACAGTTTATCGCCCGTAAGGGCAGGGGGCCAAAAGCTCTCCCTCTTTGGGCAGGAGAGCAGGCAGCTTGCCACGACGTACACTCACATTGGCATGAACGAGGCCGCGGCGATGCTGTTCGAGGCGGCATACACCGTGAGGGACGACAGGCTTGTGCTGCCGTACATCATCACCAAGAGGGTAGGCGATGCCTCCGTCATGCCGCTCTGCGTGATACTCGCGGACCTGCTCAGACGGGATCTAAGGGCGGGGGTCGGCACAATTCTGCTGGAACCCATCGTAACCAACCTGATGAGGCTGGCGGACGAGACCGGCGGCTTCGGCGCGGAATATCGCAAGAGGGCGAGATCCCGAAAGGTCTCCAGCCAGGTGAGGAGGGATGCGATGGGCAAGCTGGATGACGCGCCGTATGTCATAGGGGCGGCAGCGATAATCTCCATCATGGGTGCAGGAAACGACTCCAAGGCTGCGTTCAAGAGCCTGGTCGAGATGATAAGGCAAGGGCCGGAATACTCCGAGGCCGAGCTATACGGCTACGCAAAGAGGGCGTTTGGCGATGTGAGCAGGGAGGTAAGGTCGCGCAAGAGGCTTCACCTGAGGGGCGGCGAGGATCAGAATACGAGATGATGGCATGACACGAGCATTTGCCAAGGTGGGGGAGAGGGCGCCGAACCTGGAGATAGCGGGGTGGGCGCAGGGCAAGCCCACAAACATAGACGAGCTGAAGGGAAATGTGGTGCTGGTCAAGGTGTTCCAGGTCAACTGCCCGGGCTGCTTCAGCCACGGCTTCCCGCAGGCGATAGGCATCTACAACAGGTACAAGGACAGGGGAGGGGTGGTCATCGGCCTGGCGACGGCGTTCGAGGACTACGACAAGAACACGTTCGCCAACCTCCAGCTCCTGATGGGCAGGGGCGAGGTCATCGGTGCCACTCTGGAGAGGCTCACATTCTTCCAGAAGATGCTGAGCGAGAGGGGGCAGGTGATAGACGGCACAGCTGAGGGAATGGGCCACTACAACTTCATAAAGGACGGCAACAGGCTGGGGTACAGGATACCCTTCCCGGTAGCGATGGACGTCGTCGAGCAGGGGAAGGCCAGGCACGAGGTCATGGAGAGATACAACGTAGAGATAAACGACTGGATCGAGGGCAGGACCTTCTCCAGGTACATGCTCAGGGGGACCCCGTCTAGCATACTCATAGACAAGAGGGGCGTGCTCAGGCACACCTCGCTCGGGTCGGATGACGGACTCGAGGCAAAGGTTAAGAGCCTGCTAAGCGAATGATACTACAATGCGTGATGCCATGGCTGCTGGATACAAGGGAAAGTCCGGGGACGAGATCGAGAGGGAGGCGGAGCAGATATTCAACTCAAAGCTTCCGGTGGAGAGCTTCATGGTCAGTCCCAACGGCAGCGTGAAGATCGAGACAAAGAAGATAAGCTCGGTGCTGGGCTTCCTGAGGCTGAGCAAGGACCAGGAGCAGAGGGACAGCGAGGCGCTATCCGCCTATGGGAAGATGTCGAGCTGCAACCAGGACTCGGCGAAGAAGCTGATAAAGAGCAAGCTATATTACTCTGAGGCGCTGCTGGACCAGGAGTCGCTGGTCAAGGACGTGCTCTACGGCAGCTGCTACAAGGAGCAGAGAAAGGAGCTGCAGAGGCTGGAGAAGGGAGTCATAGGCGCTGCGCTGATGCTGGCAAGGGATTCGGAGATAAGCATGGTCAGGGTCGAGGGCAGAACGCTCTACGCGCTCAAGCCCCACACAAGGGCCAACATGACTGACGAGATAAACAGGCTGAGGGGCGACAGGCACCTCACGTGATGAGTGGAAGGAGATGGACAAGTTTAGGCTGGCTGCGGAGCTGTACCTGCGCACCGTGGTAAGCAAGGAGATAGCCCCCGCCATCGAAACGATGCTGAGGAAGGCGGACTCCGCCATAGAGGCCGTCGGGGCGAGGAAGAAGACCGCAGCGTTAGCGCTCCTCGCTGCAGACGCGATTCCTGCGATAATGGCGATACAGGGGACCTACCACAACGAGATGGTCACGGCAATAACCCTCTCCATAGTCGCGCCCCCGGCATATGCCATGGAGTACTACTGCGTCAAGGGCATAATGGCGGGATACCACAGGCTGAAGGCCCACCTCAGGAAGGGTAAATCCCCGGCAAATGACGCCATCGGCTCTTTCTTTTTCAGGGCCTAAACATGAGCCTCGGGAGTGCCAAGTATAGGAAAGTTTAAATAAGTATATTCCCACAATATTAGTGGGAATTATATGGCACTGGTGAAGCTCGACCAGAAGATGAGGATAAGGCTGCCCAAGAGGGTCAGCAAGGAGCTTGGCCTCAAGGCGAGGGAATCCCTTGATGTCACGGTAAGGGAGGGGAAGATACAGATCAGCAGGCCCAAGGCGAGGGACCTGAGGGGAAGCCTGGTATTGAGGGACATGATAGAGAGGCCCATGCACACCAAGATGAAGATCACGAGCGAGCTGCTCGAGAAATGGGAGGACGAGATGTGGATGCCATGATAATCGTGGATGCCAACATATTCATATTCGGCGAGACCACGGGAGCCCCCGAGCGTGAGATGGCCGTCTCAAGCTACAGGAAGGCATTGGAAGGCGGGAGCGTGGCGGTCAATGTCATAATACTCTCTGAGGTGTTCCACAAATCGAGGCTTATAGGCGGGCTGGAGGGCGCGGCGCTAAGGATAAGGGACATACTGAACGAGCCCACCATGGAGTTCCTTGAGTTCACGTCGGATACGATAATAAGGGCCACAAAGTTGGCAAGGGACTTCCAGATGAGGATAAACGACGCGCTCATAGCGCAGCAGGCCATCGAGACCGGGGCGGCCATACTCACCGATAACGTCAAGGACTTCAGGAAGATAATGTCGATAAGGGTAATACCCCTAAGGGGCTAGGCCAGGGCAATCGGCTGGAGGATGCCCATCATCTCTTTATCGCCACTACCTTCACGTTGAAGATCAGCGTCTGCCCGGCGAGCTCTGGGTTGAAGTCAACGGTGACGTCGCTGGCGTTGACCGCCTTGATCACACCCACGGCGCCGGAGCTTGACTGCACGCGCATGCCGACAGTTATCGTGCTGTTGCCGAACTGGGACTTGGGCACCTGGACCACCAGGCTGGCGTTGACGTTCCCGTATGCCTCGTCAGGCGGGAGGGTGAGGGTCTTGCTCTCGTTGAGCTTCATCCCGACCACTCCCTGTTCGAAGCCCTTTATCATCTCCCCTGCGCCGACGGTGAAGTTCAGGGGCGACTTGCCCACGTTGGAATCGAACACCGTCCCGT
>JAGWGP010000034.1 GCA_028867285.1 Microcaldota archaeon
GCAAGACCAAGTCCGGCACCAGGCTGAGCTTGGCGGATGTGCTCCACATCGGCCCGGAGAGGGCCCTGCTCGACGTCGCCATAGAGGACCCACGCGGCACGATGGTGGGCGTTATAACGGATATAGAGACGGACAGAAAGAGCGGCAGGATCTTGAAGCTGCTCGTGTCCCCACAGTGACCAATTCATGATAAACAATGGATGATTTGAATGGCAGGAATAGGAACTCCGCAATCTCAGGCAGGAGTGATGAGCTTCTACGATGCGCAGACCGGCGGCCCGAGCATGAACCCCAAGGTCATACTTATCGCGATAGTCCTCTTCGCCGCAGTGGTCATAGTCTTCGACCACTTCATATACGCGGTCTGATCCTCAGGCCATCCTGAAGGTATCCTTCCTTACCTCTGAAATCTCTCCGCTCTCCGCAAGAATGTAGAATATGGCGCGTATGCCGTCAGGCTCTATCTGCGTCTCCGCCGACAGGTCGTCCACGCTCTTCGGCTTGCTCCCCAGCGCCTTCAGCAGCTTCGGGGTGTTGCCCCTTACGAAGTCCCTGAGCGCTATGTAGAACCTCTTGTTGAACGCCCTTGTCCCCAGGACAAGCCCCTGCCTTATGCTGGTCTCCAGCGCAGCGGACACGCTCGCCGCCTCGGCCTCGTTGGCGAGCACTATGTATCCCTGCGACTCCAGCAGGTCCACGTAGGAGTTCTCCTTGTTGAGCCTCTGCTCCCACGCCCTCGGTTTCTGCTCTGGCTTGCCCTGCGCCGCTGCCTGCACCTGCCGCCTCTCCGGCTGCTGCTGGCTGCTGCTCGCCGGCTGCCTGTGCCCGTACAGATAAGTGTTATAGACGTCCTTCGATATCCCGAACTTGAAGCTCTGGTCCCCCGGCTTCTTGAACAGCGATATCACCTTCTTCTTCAGCAGCGCGCGCACCACCTGCTTCTCATCCGCGCTCAGCATGCCCGCGACCTTCTCCTTGGTCCTCTCGTTGTACCTCAGCGTGTCGAGCTTCCTCAGCACGGATATCTCGGCCTGGCTCAGCTCCCCCTTCGGCTGGGCCCTCGCCATCTCCGCCGCCTGGCCCTGCGATCCCTCCAGCAGCTTCGCTATGTAATCCTTCTTCGCCAGCAGGAAGGTCGTGTCGGTGTGCCTGAAGAAGTCCAGCTCGTCGCCCTCCTTCACGCTAAGCTTCTGGACTACGTCCATCGGCAGGTAGATGGCCAGCTTGTCCTTGACCTTGTAGACCTTCGAGATCCCAGCACCCACAGTAAGGATTTTTAACAGTAAGTGATATCTATACACATGCAAGGCTTAAAAGGGTTTACGAAGGCGAGGGCGGGCGCGGACGACATCAGGCGGGCCACCGAGCCTAGGAAACTCTCTGCCAACAAGTACCAGAACGGCTCAGTGCTGATAGTCGGCGGCGGGGAGGAGTACCATGGTGCCCCTGTCATAGCCGCCTTCGGCGCCAGCAACACAATAGCCGCGCTGAGGACCGGCTCAGGATACGTGACAATAGCCGTACCAAAGAGTGCAGCTCCGGCTGTGAGAAAGCTCTCTGCCAACCTGATAGTGAGGTCCCTTGCCTCGATAGGCGACCTCAAGACGATCGGCTCGATACGCCACGACTCGGTCGTCATAGGGCCCGGCATTGACGGCGACAGGAAGAACCTGGCCGCTGCCCACAGGCTGATCCTTGCGGAGATCAAGGCGGGGAAGCGCATAGTCATAGACGCGACCGCGATAAGGTGCCTGTCTATGCGCGACAGACTCGGCAAGAACGCGGTCATAACCCCGCACACCGGCGAGTTCAAGATTCTCACTGGTCTTGACCTCAGGGATGCAGGCATCAACGAGAGGACAAAGGCGGCCACGCAGCTCGCAAGGAAGCTCGGCTGCGTGGTGGTGCTCAAGGGGCACGACACCGTGATAACCGACGGCAAGTCCTTCAAGGTAAACACATCCAGGAGTTCTGCGCTGGCCACCATGGGCACCGGCGACGTCCTCTCCGGGATGATCGCGAGCTACATGGCGCTCCACAACGATGCGTTCGAGTCCGCGGTGGCGGGCGTGGTCGCGCACTCGATGGTCGGCGACATGCTGGCCAGGCGGATGGGCAACCACATAATAGCGATGGACGTTGCCGATCACATCCCCGATGTATTAAAAGGCTTTGACGTATCTGTATAACCAAGTTGAGCAGATGGACTCTCCGTATTCGGCGATAATCGAGGCCCTGAGGGAATCCCTTTCCAGCGCAGCCCAGGCCGCCGGATACGAGATCGATGCCGCAGAGATATCCGTCGACCGATCAAAAGCGTTCGGCGACTTCGCCTCCACTGTCGCGATGAAGCTCGCCAAGAGGCTCAACAAGCCGCCCGAGGAGGTGGCCGGATCCATAAGCGCGAAGCTCAAGCTCCCCCAGGGCGTGGACGAGGTGGAGGTGAAGAACGGATTCCTCAACTTCAGCCTCAACAAGTCCTGGTTCGCGCAGAACGTTGTCGATTACATAACCGAGAGGGAGGGGAAGAACCTGAGGTCCTCCGCCGGCAGGGGCAAGAGCGTGATAATAGAGTACCCGAGCGTCAACCCCAACAAGCCCTGGCACATCGGCCACCTGAGGAACGCGCTCACCGGCGACGTGCTGGCCAGCATGCACATCGCCTCAGGCTACGAGGTGCAGAGGGAGGACTACATAGACGACCTCGGGCTGCAGATGGCCGAGGCGGTGTGGTGGCACGTGAGGAGCAAGTCCGTGCCCGAGGGCAAGTTCGACCAGTGGCTGGGCAAGGACTACGTGGAGGCCAACAAGTACATGGCCGAGCACGACGTCAAGGAGGAGGTGGCCAACACCCTCAAGCTGATGGAGCAGGACGGGACCTACGAGGAGGAGCTTGGCAGGAGCATGGCCGAGCGCTGCGTTATGGCCCAGTACGAGACCGCGTTCAACTACCATGTCTACCACGACATAATGGTCTGGGAGAGCGACATACTCCGCGCCGACCTCCTTGACCGTGCTATGGCCATACTCGAGAAGAAGGGCGTGGCCAAGAGGATACGCGGCGGCAAGTTCGACGGTTGCTTCGGCATCGACCTCAACGACGTCAAGGACCTCCCCAACGAGCTGAAGGGGATGAAGGAGACGGTGAAGGTGCTTGTCAGGAGCGACGGCACGCCCACCTACCTGGCCAAGGACATCGCCTTCCACATGTGGAAGCTCGGCATAATGGAGGCCAGCTTCCGCACCAGGGCATTCATAGAGAGCCAGCCCAACGGCCAGCCCGTCTACACCACGGGGAAGGAGGGCAAGGAGCTGAAGTTCAGCGGCACAGACCTTGCGATAAACGTCATCGGCGCTGCGCAGGGATACCCACAGACCCTGCTGAGGCTCGCGATCGAGGCGGCGAGCGGGAAGAGGGATGTGATCAAGCACCTTGCCTACGGCGAGGTCGAGCTCGAGTCCGGCGCGCTGTCGGGCAGGAAGGGCACCTGGATAGGCTACAGCGCCGACGACCTCTTCAGGGAGGCGAAGCAGATGGCATCAACGCTTATAAGGGAGAGGTTCAAGTTCGGCGAGGCGGAGCACGATAAGATATCCGCCAGCGTGGCCCTCGCCGCAATCAGGTTCGAGTACCTCAGGTTGGGCCCCGAGAAGAAGCTCGTCTTCTCCTGGGACAGGGCGCTGAGCTTCGAGGGCAGCTCCGGCCCCTACGTCCAGTACATGTACGCGAGGGCCTCCAGGATAATCGAGGACTCGAAGGTTGGCCGGATGTCCTCGTCAAAAGGGCTCTTCGCCTCAATCACCGACACCGAGTTCGCGCTGATCAAGCAGCTCTCGTGCTCGAGGGAGACCATCGAGAAGGCCACCGCGGAGCTGAGGCCCAATTCGCTGTGCGAGTACCTGATAGAGCTGTCTCTCACCTTCTCCAGGTTCTACGAGCAGTCGCCGATACTCAAGGCGGAGAACGAGGAGATAAGGAGATCAAGGGTCGCAATACTGCTCGCCTTTAGGGCCGTTGTTGGCCATGTGCTCTCGGTGCTCGGGATAGACGCGCTGGAGAGGATGTGAGTCAGATATATCTCTCTATATCCTCCTCTTTAAGCCCTGTCTGCTTTAGTATTGACTTATAGTTGTGCTGGTTTACCATATCATTTGATGCAAGCACGGTTGTCCTGTGCCCCTTTGAATCCGCCATCCAAACATGGCTTCCTCTTCTACTCCTCACTGTGTAGCCATAATGCTTTATGAGGATCTGTATTATTTTGATATACCTTGGGCGTTTGGGCAACACACCACCATACTCCAGATACTCGGGTAATCATTAAAAGGAAGACTCAAGCCCTATCAGGCGTATATCTTAAGCCCTAGCTTCCTTGACACGGTCGATGGATAATGCCTAGCCTCCTCAGGGTTCTTGACTATCGCGTCCAACGTAAGCTCTACCGCCTCCTCAAGCCTCTCCACCAGCTGCTTTAGCGTCTTCCCCTGGGTTATTATGTGCAGCTCCTCTATCTCTCCAGAGTAAGAGCGGTCGCTTATGGTTACATCCGCCTTAAACCCGTATACACTTATCTCCAAGCACACACCCGGTATGTTTGTAGTTACATGATTTATTAAGCCTTTCCCAGATGGCATCGGTGAATGCCGTAGCCCGGGAAAGCTATTTAGATATGGGGTCTCACCAATAACTCGAGACCATGTCCGTTTCCAAGTCATCGGCGAGAGCAGCGGTGGGCAGGCTGGCGGACGACATCAAGCTAAGGATAATGGACACCGACACTAATTCGATGGTCGCGGCCTCGGACGCCTGCGGCTGTGGCAACCTGCTTGCCTGCGCGCCCTGCGCGATAGGCGTGGCGGTGAAGGTGACCACACTGGGCATACAGGCGCTCAGCCTCGTTGGAAGGCGTTCCGGAGGCGGCGAGAAAACAGTTAAATAGCTTCCACGACCAATCAGCTAGAGTGGGCTCGTAGCTCAGCTTGGATAGAGCGACGTCCTCCTAAGACGAAGGTCGGGGGTTCAAAATGTATTTAAGGGTTGGCTCTTAAATCCTCATGAAAATCCCCCCGGGCCCGCTTTCGTGATAAAATGCCGAGGAACCAGAAGAAGAACGCGACGAAGAAGGAGCCTGTGTTCATAATCAGGCCGGTCAGGAACAACCTGGGCCTCGACTATCTCCACATCTCATTGGTGATACTGGTCGTAGCGCTGGTCGCGCTCGCCTTCGGGATATCCTGGTCCAAGCCAGGTCCGCAGGCCTGCCAGTACGGCGCGCTCAACGGCACATGCGCCGCGCCCGCGCACAACTCCAGCCAGGCGCTCCTGGGCGCTGAGAGGGTGATCGCCTCCTACGCGAGCCTGAACAGCTCACTGTCACTGCTTCCCTATTTTGCACTTGTCAACCAGTCGTCAGTAAGCTACGTGCCTGGCGACAGACAGTGGTACGTGTCCGTGCCGTACATAGACCCCATATCCAAGAGCAGGATATTCAGGGTCTCGTTCAGCCTGTACGACTCCAACCTCTCTCTCGCGACGCCATACACGCAGATGATATCCCCGGTAAGCTACACCAACAACAGCGTCGCTGGGTTGGGCTCGGTCAGCCTCTCCGGCAGGTCGCTGTGCCAGACCTCCGCACCTATACCCGTTTATCTGATAACCGACCCCTACTCCCCCGGGGCGCTAGGCGCGATCTCCATCGCGGCCAATGCCTCCAGGGCGTATTCGGGCCAGGTGAACACCAGCTACTACTTCGTGTTCGGCCAGCCCTCCACAAGGTTCTACAAGGGATCCGGCATAGCACAGACCCAGGCGCTCGGGCAGTACCTCTCCTGCGCATCCAGGCAGCCGGGCTTTGCCGGCTATGCGGCCAACGTCAGCCAGGTTTTCATCGGCACGCCGCTAAGCAACTCCACGCTCTATGACATCGCCATGGCGTCCAGGCTCAACACCACGCAGCTCAACACCTGCCTGGCCAACGTGAGCGTGGCGCTCGACCACCAGGCCCAGCTCGCCAACCTATACAATCTTCAGTACAGCCCGGGCTTCGTCGTCAACTGCAAGTACGGGACCATACCAGAGACGCTCAACTACTCAATAGCCTACGCGCTTGGCTCATTGAAGAGTGTGCATTGATTGGTACACATCATAGTGGGGATAGATCCGGGCAAGACGGTCGGAGTAGCGTGCCTGGACCTCAACGGGAGGCTGCTCGCAACCTTCCACGAGACATCCGCGGGCCCTGATTGGATAATAGCGAGCGTGAGGGAGGTCGGGATACCTGTCCTCATAGCCGGCGACAAGCCATTCGAGAACCACGTGGTGAGGAAGGTCAACGCCGCCTTCAACGCGAGGCAGTTCTACCCTGAGAGGGAGCTGCGGGTCGACCAGAAGAGGGAGATGGCGAGGCACCAGGAGATAAGGAACCCGCACGAGAGGGACGCCTACGCGGCGGCGCTCAAGGCCTACAACGCATACTCCAACAAGCTAAAGCAGGCGGATGCGATAGCGGCGGGGAAGGAGATAGCCGACCCTGCGAGGACCGACGAGATAAAGGCCAAGATAATAAGGAGATACTCGATAAGCGAGGCGATGCACAACATCGAGGCGAACAGGAGGTAATAGGCAAATCCATACCTAATAGATATATTTATATATCTATTATATATAAATAATATCATGGCTGGGAAGGCTAGGCAGGTCGAGGTGCTTCATTCGCCCCGACTCTCCACCGTGATCATGGTGGAGCAAACATTGAAAGATTTTGGCGGCGTAATAAAAGTAGCGGAGCTCAAGCGCAGGCTGCCTAGGAAGGTGATGCACTCCACGCTGCTTGGGATTCTCGACTATCTTCAGAAGAGTGGAAAGATAGTGATAGGTACGAAAGGTGTCCTCTGGGTTTACGCTCCGAAGGCGGAGCTGGATAGACTGACCAAGGGGGGCCTAGAGGTATGAAAGACCACAGATCCGTAAGGGTTGTATTCATAGATCAAGCCAAGGCGGAGCTGGAATTGCTAAACACAATCGCAGCCGAGCAGGCATTGGGCAGGGCAAAGCGCTCCGAAGAGTCGAAGCTGCTAAAGTCGATAAGCCAGAAGGCGCAGTTGATTAAGTCCAACCCTATGTATGGGGATAACGTTCCAAAGCGGCTGATCCCGTCCGGGCTTAACGTAACAAACCTGTTCAGGGTCGAGTTGGCTGGATACTGGCGCATGCTCTATACATTGCGCGGCAACGAGACCGAGATTGTAGTTCTTGTTCTTTACCTGTTGGACCACAAAAGGTACGACAAGCTGTTTGGCTATAGGGGCGCATAGCTGACCATCGCCTCGCGACTCAAGGTCTTGGGCTTTCCGCCATAAACTTCTGTAATGCAAACCGCCTAAGGCTGGTTTATTATATTTTTCCTAGCCTAAGATAATCATGACTGGGTTTATCAGAGTCTGGAAAGAGGGGAACTCTTACGGAGCTGAAATACCGAGCTTGCACATAGTTGACCAGGGCAGCACCATGGCTGAGCTGAAGGCCAACCTTAAGGAAGCCATAGAACTCACGGTGGAGAGCCTGGTCAAGGACGATCTGAATCTTAAGGGCAAGAAGGCGAAGGAGGCGATCCAGCTGCTTACTAAGCCTCTTGTGGCGAGTCTTGACTTAATACAGACCAAGAATGGAAAGCGCGTTTTGGCAATGGCAAAGGCGTGATACCTATGACAAGGCTTGTCATAAAGGACACGGCGCTATTCAGGATACTAGTAGCTAATTTTAACTTCGTGCCTCTCAGGCAGAAAGGCAGCCATGCAAGATTGAGCGACGGCACCCACTATGTCACCATTCCATTGCATAACAGGGAACTGAACAGGGCACCCTGGCCGCAATCCTGAAGCAAGCAGGCCTCACAAAGGAAGAGATACTGGCTCATCTCTAACAGGGTAGAATACTGCAACCTTATTAAACCTTACTTATCCAGTATATCCTATCCAGTTCGAGGCAACGGTCAAGCCTTAGCGTGAGTGATGCATTGGAGACGTCGAGGTCAAGATCAAGGGTCGTGGACAGGTCCCTCACCATAGAGATAAAGGCCAAGTCCAACGCGCTCCCGTTCAGGTCGCTCCTCTACGCGATGTCCCACGCGAGGTCCAAGATAGGGATGACAAAGGCCCAGGTGACGACCATCCACCTGAAGAAGCTCTCCCAGCACGAGAAGATAATACACGAGATAACCAAGGGCCTCGACGCCAACGAGGAGCCGGATCCCAACACGCTGTACAAGCACATCAAGGGCGCCACAGCCAATTACGTAAACCTGTTCTACGCTCTCACCCCGGAGGAGAGGACCGAGTACATAGCCAGGGTGGGCAGGATGAGGTTCTCCAGGCTGATGAAGCCGGAGGAGAACCTGCTGATGATACCCGCGATAAACGCGGAGCTCAAGGAGCAGAAGAGCAACGTGATAAACACCATCGCCAACAGGCTGTACAGGTCCTCGTTCAAGGTCCTGTACGACTCCAGCAAGTCCGCCCTGCACGTGGCCCTGCTCGAGAGGAACATGGCGATCAAGTCCGTGCCGGACCACATGCTCAAGGGGTTCTCCAAGGTTATGTCGAAGATGGACGAGGTCATAAAGTACATAGACACCGGCCTGATCGACGCCAAGATGTACGACGAGATAAAGAACGAGTTCATTGCCGACGCGGTCAACTTCTCGGCGCAGACCGAGATAGGGCTGGTGAACGTCATCTCAGAGCGCATAAACACGGACAGCGTCAGGATGGAGAAGCTGTACAGGATGTCAAGGAGGAACAGGCACTGACCGCCTCTATAAATACGTTTTCCTTCAAAGTATATCTGCTTAGTTCAGCACGGGCTCCTATCGTCTAGCCCGGTCAAGGACGCGGCCCTCTCAAGGCCGAAACCCGGGTTCAAATCCCGGTGGGAGCATCTTACTTGGAGTTCTAATCCCTTACACAAAGATATATATAACTTTGCCCATATAATCATTCATGGCCGATGTGGAGCGTTCCATCAAGCAGGTCCTAGACAGCA
>JAGWGP010000035.1 GCA_028867285.1 Microcaldota archaeon
CTGTGCTCCTCCATGTTGAGCAGCTTCACCGACGAGACGTGAGCGTTGACGAAGTTGACAACCATCACTACGGCGGTGACGAATATTAGGAAGCCCCAGAAGACTATGGAGTCGTTTATGCCGGCTGAGCCGGTGGCCCCGAGCATGGAGCTGAAGGCCACGCCCGTAGCCATGGCGAGCGCGAAGGTTATGAGGGATATGCCCAGGGACCTCCTGTACGCCAGGCCCCAGTATCTCTTGACGTGCTCCCTTGCGTAGTGCATCTTATCACTCCATAGATGATATCAAAAGCTTAAAAGGCTTTGTCAGCCGGGCTCACGGAAGTATGAAGAATATGAGGTTGCCGACAGCGAGCGACAGCACCACGCCCACCAGGATGGGCAGAGCGAGGGGCACGGCGTCCTTGTAGACCGGGAGCTTCGCGTTTACCCCCCTCGACTTGAACTCCCGTATCGTCTTTGCGGTTATCAGCCTGTCGAAGCCGCGTATCCTCCTCTTGATGGCGGATATCTCCTTCCTGCTCATGAGGTTGAACGCGATTATGTCGCCCTCGTCGAACTCACGGTAACCAACGTACCTCACCATGGAGTCGGTTATCGGCCTCTCGAATGTTATGAGCAGAGTGGAGAATACCAGCATCACAACGAGCACGGCATCGCCAGCGGGCCTGATCCTGAGCACCATGGTCATGAACAGTATGAACACCAGGTAGGATGCGGTTATCAGCGATCCCTTGAGCACCGATGCCCTGTCCACATACGACAACAGCGGTTTCCTCAGCATCCGCCTGGCCCTGGGCAGGTAGTAGATAGGCACTATGACAAGCGAGACTATCCCCGCGGACACAAGCACCGAGATGATCATCGGCAGGCCGAACTGGCTCGGCATGCTGGCGAGCAGCGGGACGGGCTGTAGCGGCAATACCAGGGAGATCGCTGCGAACTCTATGACGTCAGCAGCGCCTATCTGGCCTATCCTGTACACCACGTAGCCTATGCCCAGCACGATCAGGGATATCCCGATGCTCTCGAGTATGATTCCCTGCGTGGGGAACAGCAGCGTGAGGATGAATCCGTAGGCCAGCGTGGCGTAAGCGAACACGGTGGGGACGTTCCTCTTGTTGAAGACATCGAACAGCATGTACACCGTGCAGATCACGATGAGGCTCGCTATCCTGAAGAAGAAGATGTCCATCGCGCCACCGTGACCTCAGTGCACTAGCCTCTTGAACCTTGCCTCGACCCTTGCCCAGTCCACGTTAGCCACCAGCGCATTGATGTACGCAGCCCTGTCCGGCCCGTACTTGTGGTAGTACGCGTGCTCGAAAACATCGGCGGCTATGAGCGGCACGGAGCCGACTATCCCGCCCTGGTTGTGGACGTCGAATATGAAGTTCCTGAGCTTGCCGTCGGTCAGGATGTCGGCGCATAGCACCACCCACCCCCTTCCCGACTTGGCGGTGGCTATGAAGTCCGCCTTCCACGCGTCGAACGAGCCGAAGTCCTCGGTTATCTTCCTTATGACTGCGGCATCCGCGTCGTAAGCGCCGTTGCCACCCATGGTGTCCCAGTATACCTCGTGGAGGACCATGCCGTTGCCGTTCCAGGTCTCCTCCTGCTTGAGCGACCTGAACAGGCTGTAGTTCGCGTTGGCCTTGCCCCTGTCCACCGAGACGAGCTCCTTCTCTATCTCGTTCCTCTTGTTGACGTAGCCCGCATAGTGGGTGTCGTGGTGCCACTTGTAGGTGTCCTCGTCCATAAGCTCCTTCAGCTTGTCGTACTCAACCGGCATCGGCTTTACAGTGTGATTTCCTTCTGAGTTGCTCATCCTATCACCATGATATGATTTTGGCACAAAAGGTATTAAAGCAATGGTTTGGTAATGTCTATAGATGCGGCCTAGCCGTACTGCTTGCGACTGATGGTGCTGATTGATGGATTACAAGGAGATAACCGCCAAGTGGCAGAAGGCCTGGAAGGAGGCGAAGGTCTATGAGGTTGAGCCCAACGAGAGGGAGGGCATGCTCGTCACAGCCGCGTTCCCCTACGTCAACGCGCCCCAGCACATGGGGCACCTGAGGACCTACGGCAGCGCGGACACCTACGCCAGGTACAAGCGCATGAGGGGGCTCAACGTCCTTTACCCTATGGGGTTCCACGCCACCGGCACCCCGATACTCGCGTTCGCAAAGAGGATAGCGAACAACGACCAGGACCTGATCGGCGAGATGAGGAGGCACTACCACATCCCGGAGGAGGACATAAGGAGGATGGTCGACCCGCTCTTCATAGCAAACTACTTCGTCAACGAGATGGAGGGTGGCATGAGGCTAGCGGGCTACGGCATAGACTGGAGGAGGAAGTTCGTCTCGATAGAGCCGATGTTCAGCAAGATGGTGGAGTGGCAGTTCCTCATGCTGAAGGAGAAGGGCTACATAACCCAGGGCAGGCACCCGGTCGGGTGGTGCACCAACGAGAACAACGCGGTGGGGCAGCACGACACGAAGCACGACGTCCAGCCCGAGATAGAGAGGATAACGGCGGTGAAGTTCAGGGACCCTGAGAGCGGGATATTCTTCCCGTGTGCGACATACAGGCCGGAGACGATCTACGGCGTCACCAACATATTCGTCAACGAGGGGCTCGATTACGCGATAGCTAAGATAGGGGACGAGAGGCTCTACCTATCAAAGGATGCGGCCAAGATGCTCGAGTACCAGTTCGGCATACAGATAGAGAAGGAGATAAAGGGCAGGGACCTCCTCGGCAAGAGGGCGGTCAACCCGATCAACAAGGAGGAGGTCGTGGTGCTGCCCGGATTCTTCGTCAAGAGCGATGTCGGGACAGGGGTGGTGATGAGCGTGCCATCTCATGCGCCCTTCGATTACGTTGCGCTCGAGAGGCTCAAGGCAAAGGGCTATCCAGTGCCGAAGATGGAGTACAGGAAGCTGATAGAGATAGAGCCGCTCGGAAACATGACCATAGGCAGGTCGCTCAGCGACGTGGCCACCGGGCAGACGAAACCGCTGCATCCGGAGATACCGGCTCTCGCATATCTTGAGATACTGAACACCAACCCAGATGCGATAGACGACATGATAGAGTTCGCCACGAAGCTCGCGTACAGGGAGGAGTCGCACTGGGGCAAGATGATGGTGGGCAAGTACGCAGGTTCTACAGAACCGGAGGCCAGGGACAGGATAAAGGCTGACCTCATAGCGAGCGGCGACGCGTTCGACATCTATACCATAAGCAACTCCGAGCCAGTGATCTGCAGGTGCGGCACAAGAGTGATAGTCAAGATGGTGGAGAACCAGTGGTTCATAAACTACGGCGACCCAGAGTGGAAGGAGGAGGTGAGGAACGCTCTGAAGGGGATGCGCATCTTCCCAGAGAAGTACAGGTTGACGTTCGAGAAGGTGGTGGAGTGGATAGACGTCAGGTCCGCGGAGAGGGAGCAGGGGCTGGGCACAAGGTTCCCGTTCAACAGGGAGCACATAATAGAGTCCCTGTCCGACTCGACGATATACATGTCTCTTTACACGTACAGCCACCTGCTCAAGGAGGCCAAGGTGCAGCCTGAGCAGCTGAAGCCCGAGTTCTTCGACCACGTCTACCTGGGCAAGGGGTCGCAGGACGAGGTGGCCGCCTCGACCGGGATCGACTCCATGCTCGTCAAGAGGTGCAGGGAGTCTTACGATTACTGGTACGGGAACACGGCAAGGTTCTCCGGCCCGGACCTGATCTGGAACCACCTCACCATGTACATATTCAACCACGTCGCGCTGTTCGGAAGGGAGAAGTGGCCCAAGGAGATAGTGACGAACGGAATGGTCACCTACGAGGGCGAGAAGATGAGCAAGAGCCTTGGCAACATAGTACCTCTCAAGGAGGGGCTTGAGAGGCACGGGGTGGACCCGCTCAGGTTCGTGCTTATAGCAGGGGCTGACCTCGACACCGAGACCGACTTCAGCGTGGAGGCGATCGGCAGCGTCACCTCGAGGAACGCCTTCCTGGCCAAGGCGATCGAGTCCCTGTCGACGATGAGGAGCAAGGAGCTCTCCCACATGGACTACTGGCTCTACTCGAAGCTCAACTCGAAGATAAAGAGGGTGACCGAGCTGATGGACAGCATTAGCCTCAAGAACGCCTACACCGACGCATACTTCAACTCCGTGGCGGAGCTCAAGCTCTACATGGAGAGGGGGGGCAGCAACGAGATAGTGGTGAGGGACTTCCTTGAGTCTGTGGTGCTGATGATGGCGCCGATAATGCCCCACATCGCCGAGGAGTTCTGGCACGCGCTTGGCAAGCAGAGCTTCGTGGTTGGCGAGAGGTGGCCGCAGTTCAGCGAGCAGATGATAAACCCGGAGGAGGAGGCCATAGAGGATATGATCTCCAACACGATAAACGACATAATGCAGGGCATAGCGCTATCCGGGAAGATAGACGCGAACAAGGGCAAGAAGGTCTCGGAGGTGAGGCTGATAGTCGCCGACGACTGGAAGCTCAAGGCGTACAACGCGCTGGCCGCCGCGAAGAGCATGCAGGCGGCGATGCAGGACAAGTCGGTCGGTGAGATTGGAAAGGAGGAGCTGGCCAAGTTCCTCGGCCAGTTCGCCAAGCGCATGCAGAGCCTCACACCGATGAAGGATATCGGCTCGGCTAGCGTGATAGCGGGGTTCAAGGACGCCTCGCAGTACATATCAGAGAAGGTTGGGGCGCAGGTCGTGGTGGAGGGCGAGAAGGAGTCCAAGTCCCAGAGGGCGGCGAGGGCGCTGCCGGACAAGCCGAGCATAGACATATCGTGGAAGTGATTGGTGGGGACATGGGAATACTCAAGAGATACGACGCCTACATCTTCGACTGGGACGGGACGCTGAACGGGATGAGGTTCGCGCTCAGGCTGAACGAGAGCGTCAAGCACGCGCTGAAGCTCTGGAACAAGGACAGCTCAATGAAGGACTTCGGCAAGATGGGCATAGACCTCAGGAAGAAGAGGCTGTCTGATGAGGTGAGGAAGAACAGCATACTGGTGCCGCTCGCGGAGCTGCCCTTCTACATGAGCAGGCCCCATCTGCAGAACGGGACAATGCCCCTGCTCAAGAGGCTCAAGCGTGCGGACAGATACATCGCCATAGTCTCAAACGGCAACGAGCACAGGCTTATGAAGGAGCTTGATTACCTGGGAATAGCCGACTACTTCGACATAATAGCGAGCGCGAAGGCGCTCAAGGCGATGAAGCCCAACCCGTCGGGGATAAGGGCAGTGGTCAAGGCGCTGGGGGTAAAGGGCTCCAGGACCATGTACATAGGCGACATGGTGGACGACGTCATATCGGCGAAGCTGGCGCACGTGAGCTCCTGCGCCATAGCGGACGGGTTCGACAGCTACCACAAGCTGAGGAGCGTGAGGCCAGACCACCTGTTCAGGACGATAGAGGCCTTTGATAGGGCGCTCTGAGGCAATGAATAAATACCTTGCATAACAAGGCTTCTTGATTCGATGCGCGGCAAGGGGATGAGGCAGCAATCGGCGCTGGAACTGCTCACCACTTACTCGTGGGCGCTGCTCATCATAGCAATCTTTGTGGCTGCCGTGGCGATAATAAACAGCGCGAGGCCCGCCACCAACTATCTAGCATCATCGTGCACGATAGAGCCCCTGCTACCGTGCACCCAGACGCTCCTGACCTACAACTCGTTCAGCCCCATAAAGTTCTCGATACTGTTCGACAACAACCTCGGGCAGACGATGTTCTTCCCCACCAATGCGCTCAACATAACGATCTCCAATATAGGCACGCGGGGGGTATCTTACGCAACCGGCAACTGTACCCCGGCCCTGGCACTGCAAGGCACGCCGATACTTTGCAGCGCTTACATACCGGGCAGCATCA
Source organism: Microcaldota archaeon (assembly GCA_028867285.1). Classification (GTDB taxonomy): domain Archaea; phylum Micrarchaeota; class Micrarchaeia; order Micrarchaeales; family Micrarchaeaceae; genus JAGWFU01. Next base: position 5,900 of record JAGWGP010000035.1, read on the forward strand.
AGCCACCCATCGGCACACAGGAGACCATAACTTTCACGCTGAGCTACCAGCTGTGCAAGGGCAACAGCCAGGGCTCATGCCCCTCCACCACGTACAGGACGACGGGGCAGTCCTCCCAGACGATGGCCCCATCCGCCACATCCTTCCACAAGCTCGTGGTGCAGGCAAACCCCACGAGCGGCACGGTGAACCTCAACGGAGTAACTTACCTCAACAACGCCAACGTCCTGCTCCTAACCAACAACTACAACGTGTACGCGATACCTCCTTCAGGGTACAAGTTCTCCTCTTGGGGGATCAGCGTGGGGTCAGGGGGAGGCACTTCCTCGCTCTCCTCAGCGTCGGCGCAGAACTCCGTGCTCGCCCTGGGTTCCAACGCCACGCTCACGGCGAACTTCGGCGCGATAGGCTCCACGAGCACGGTGACCCTGACTTCTACATCGACTACGACTACAACATCCACATGGGTCACCACCACGACCATCGCACCGGCGCTATTGGCGGGAGCGATAACTCCGTCTGCCCCGACATTGGACAGCGGGCAGAGCGTCACGCTCACATCAGCAGCATCTGGAGGAACAACGCCTTACTCGTATAGCTGGTACAGCGGGGGGTCGTCTACCTGCACATCTGACAGCGCGGTGGGCGGACAGACCTCGTCCACCTATGCGCCTTCGCCCTCTTCATCCACATACTATTGTTACCAGGTGGGGGATTCTTCCACCCCCCAGCAGTTCACCAAGTCCGCCACTGACTTGGTAACGGTCAACTCAGCGCTTTCTGCTGGGGCGGTAACGGCGTCGGGCACTACACTGGACAGCGGGCAGACAGTCACCCTCACCTCGCACCCATCGGGCGGCACGACAGCATACTCTTACGTGTGGTACAGTGGGAGTTCGGCGACCTGCTCTTCCGACGGCGCCGTGGGCGGGCAGACCTCCTCAACTTACGCCCCGTCGCCGTCATCGTCCACCTATTACTGCTACCAGGTCACGGATTCAGCCACTAGTCCTGAGTCGGCCAAGTCGGCGACCATATTGATAACGGTCAACTCCGCCCTTGCTGCAGGTGCGATAACTCCATCGTCACCAAGCATATACACGGGAGGAAGCGGGGTTACCCTCTCCTCTGCTGCTTCAGGAGGTACGACTGCGTATTCCTACCAGTGGTACGTGGCATCGGGCGGCACGAACCCGTCCTGCGCCGCTGGCGATGCGATAGGCGGCGGGACTTCGTCCACCTACTCGGCAAACCCATCGTCTACGAGCACGTACACTTATAAGGTGACTGACAGCGCTTCTGCGCCAGAACAGGTATGCTCCGCTGCTGATACGGTTACAGTCTCGACTCCATACGTGCCCATAACGCTCACGAACTCGCAGAGCGCCGCCACGGGAGCCATACCGGTGCCCATAACCATAAACAGCGACAACTACGCCAGCTACATAGCGTCGAACTGGAACAACGTCGTGTTCACCACCGGCCCGGCGGACACGGGATCGAACATAAACGCGTGGATTGAGACGAATCCAGTCAATACCGCGACAAACACCATGGTATGGGTAAAGCTGCCCAGTAGCATAAGCGGCTCGGGAGGCACGCTCACTATATACATGAACTTCATGCCATCCAGCCAACTGTCTTCGAGCGGCCCGCTGGGCGAGGCGCCGCAGTTCTCGGGCACATACGGGCAGTACGACGACGGTGGGGTAATGGGTTTCACCACTTATGATGGATTCACGGGATCCTCATTCGTGTCACCGTGGTATTCAAACGGTGGCAGCGTCAGCAACAAGTACTCAGCCAGCGGCGTGACTGGCTGGTCAGCGGTACCCGGAGAAAGCACTTATTACTCTTCGGGCATAGGCTACCTGTTCATTGCAGCGCTGTCAGGTTCGCCCATACTGTGTTGGGATAACGGTAGCGCATGCACTTACTATTCAGGCTTTGGGACAGGGGTAGTCAGCCTGTCGAACCCGGGCACGAGCGCGTTCTTCATAGTTGATTCGGACGGTTCCACAGTTAGCGAGACGGCTTACTGGGGCCTTGTAGCGCCCTATCCGCCGAGCGGCACATATCCAAGTGCAAGCTTTGGGTCATTGGCATGAGAAAGTTGATATATGGGGCAGTGATTGCAGTTGTCGTGGTGACCATAGCTCTCGCAGCGTTAGCTTACTTCGACGGGATTGGGCATCAGACAGCGCAAAACCACGTGACCCAGCCAGCCGATCACATAGCGAATACGACTAGCGGTAACGCCACCACGGCCAACGGGACAGCAGCAAATACGACTTATAGCTTCCAGATAATACGGATAGGAGGAACCGGGGGCTTGGGCGGCGGCTTCTCGAATGGATACAGCACGTTTAACTTCAGCAATGAATCGTTCTCGGAGACTTATGTGCCCGCCATTGGCGGTTACCTGAATGCTGTCGTCAAGTTCACGGTCTCGGAGGCGCAGGACAGCAATCTAAGAGTCACTGCAGTGGGCTGCAACACCAATCTCACCGCCTCGGCCATGTCCAGGGCATCAAGACTACTTTTGCTGAACTCTACGACCACAGTATTGGCGCTATCTGCGCCTTGCTACACAGCAGGAGGCGCACAGCTATTCCCGCAGCAAGGACAGGTGCCCATAAACGCTTATCTGCTCCTCAACGTGACTTCAGGCAATAGCTCGGTGTCGAGTCTGGCAATGCCCATAAAGATAGGTTGATTCCCGCTCGGCACCAGAACTTCGTGCAAAGCCTTTTAAATCTGAATATTCAAAGAGTGATTACAAATACGGAGCACGGCGTAAAGCCTAGTTCTACGTATGAGTACAGATACAATGGAAAGTGAAGACGGAAACTATGACGAGAGCGGCCACGAGGGAGGCGGAAGGGACAGAGGCGGAATGGGCATGAAGCCCGACTACTTCTTGCCGAAGCCTGTGAAGGTCGGAGACGAGGTTGAGGTCGATGTTATATCCGTAGCCTCAAAGGGAGACGGTATAGCAAAGAAGGACGGCTTTGTAATCTTTATCAAGGGCGCAAAGGAAGGCTACAAGGTAAAGGTAAGGATAACCTATGTAAAGGCCAGATTTGCGGTAGGAGATATAATCTCCTAACCCCATC
>JAGWGP010000036.1 GCA_028867285.1 Microcaldota archaeon
GAACAGCTTGACGGAGTCGAGGTAGTTGGGGTTTGCGACCACCTTCCCCTCTATTATCCTGTTGAAGTCCACGCCGCTGATCGGCGCGCTGAAATCGTGAATCAGGTAGAACGGGGTCTTCTGCTGCTCCTGGTTGGTGAACTTGTTGAGCCCGCTTATGACCGTGCCTCCCCTCGAGGTGTCTATGGTCATTAGCGCGTCGACGAACCTCTTTATGACCCCAACCCCGGGACTCAGCCTCCTGTTGCTCTCGTAGTCGCTTATTGTGGAGGTTGAGATCCTTATCTGCTTGGAGAGCTCTATCTGGGTCACGCCGAACAGCTCCCTCCACTTCTTCATGGCGCTGCCTGGGCTCTCCGAGAGCGTTATCTCTCCAGCAATCTTCTCCTTGAGCTCATCCATCAGATCGTCTCACTTGGTCCTCTTCCTGGCCCTGCCCTTCCTGCCAGTGCCGGCCTTCTTTCCCTCTATATCTTTGTAAAGCGAATCTATATATTCTTTACTTGTCGTATTCGACTTCGTCTCCTGCTGTCCGCCAGAAGTGGAGGCATCCTTCCTCTTCCTGACGAACCCATAGGCCAGCACCGCCACCCCTGCGATTATCACAGCCAGCGCGCCCAGCACGTCGTAGGTCAGCCCGCCTGCGTATCTGGATACTGTGTTGGAATTGAGCGCCACGTATATCGCCCTGCCTGTTATCGTGTTCCCCGAGGACACGCTGCCGTTGGTGTTGTCGATAACGACGTAGTAGCTGCCGTTGAATACCCTGGAGTAGTTGTAGCCCGCGCCACGTGCGCTGTCCGGGAGGGTAAGCTGCACGAAGCTGGTGTTGTCATACGTGTACAGCTGCCCTCCGCCGTTGAGCGTGGCAGCATAGGCCTTCCCGCCGGCGCCTCCGTTCACTGCGGAGCTCCACATTCCGAAAGCGCTTGCGTTGAACAGGTATATGTTGGATGAATTGGACGACGCCACAGCGAGGAACAGCACCGAGCTGGAGTTCGCCCTTATGTCGGTGTATCCGAAGCCGTGCGGGCCTGCGGTAATGTTGACCGCGATGAGCTGCCTGCTGAGCTGGCCGTTGGCTAGATAGCCCGACGCGAAAAGTACGATTATGCCCGCCAGTATCACTATTATGCCTATCTTGGTCGTTGTCTTCATCGCATCAGCTCCTTATGTCCGGCAGCTCCTTCCTGTTGAGCGGATTGTCGCGCCTCAGCCTGTGTTCCCACCCCACCATGATTCCGAGGAGTGTGTCGCCGAACCCGTCCCTCAGCTGCGCGTTGCCGAGTCGCGCCGCCATCTTGGCTATCTTATGGCTGCCCTTCGCCAGCTCGTGTATCAGGTACCTCCTCTTGCGCCTCAGCTCATCGACGTATGAGAGCTCCGCGAACTTCGGGTTGTCCACATAGTAGATTCCAGCAGCCTCCATCCCCCTGCCGAGGTTCAGCAGGGCCTTGACGTACCTCGAGTCGCCCTTGCTGGCCTCCGAGTACATCCTCTCCGCGAGGCCTGCCATGTCTATGCCCCCGCTGCGGATCCTCTCCATTACCCGCGCGTTGCCGCTGTTCAGGCCGCTGGCTATCTGATCGAGCTCCCTAAACTCGCCCTCACTTCCGGGGCGAAACAGCGAGACCATAGTTACCCCGCTTTATTTTCTGAAGATAGGTATTTAGTCTGTCTGTACTGGGGTCAGTCCGACAGCTCTACATCCGCCGGGGCGCCCCATTCGGAGTCCAGAACCCCGAAGACCAGCGTGTCTACCCTTCGTCCTTCTACGACGTCGTGGCGCCTCAGCCTGCCCTCCTCTATGAAGCCCAGCGACCCGAGCAGTGCTATGGACCTGGCGTTGAAGTCGAATGCGCTGCAGTATACCTTCTTCAGGCCAAGCTGGCTAAAGGCATAGGACACCATGAGCGAGGCCGCAGCCTTGCCGTAGCCCCTCCCCCAGTGCTCCCTGCCTATCCAGTACCCTATCTCCGCCCTCAGGTTCACCCTGTCTATGGCAGTCAGTGCGCAGGCCCCCACCAATGCATCATCGGATGCCCTCCGCACCCCCATGTGCAGCTCGGCCATCAGCGGGTAAAGGCTCACGGCCCTTTGTATGAACTCGAGCGCGTCCGCCTTGGTGTATGGGTGCGGGAAGCTGCCGGTGGACGCGACGTCCCTAGCAAGCTCCGCATCGTCGGCGTTGCGCTGCACCGCATCCGCGTCCTCTATGGCCAGGCCCGTCAGGAAAACTGGCGAGCCCCCCGATGATATCCTCACTCATGCACCTGGCTATCGTTCAGAATAGTTTATAGTTTTTCACTTATATAGTTATCGCGGTGCTCTGATGGCTAACGATAACAACTCAAACGGCGGGCCTGCCGGCAGGATCAAGACGGGGATAGCCGGCCTGGACTCGATGCTCTACGGCGGGATACCGGAGAACAGCCAGTTCATAATCGCGGGAGGGCCAGGAGCAGGCAAGACCCTGATGTGCTTCGACATATTGTACAGGAACGCGAAGAAGGGGGTGCCGTGCGCGTTCATAGCGCTCGAGGAGAAGCCAGAGGACGTGATAAGGAACGCCAAGGCTGCCTTCACCGAATACACCGACATAGATGAGCTGATACAGAGCAACATGCTTGTGGTCGACGGCGAGGATCCGGCGACCAGGATATCCGAGCAGGAGGATTCCGAGACATACTCGTTCGGCAACATAATGTCCGACGTCGAGGCGATAGCCAAGACCAACAACGCGAAGCTGGTGGCCATAGACTCCTTCTCGGTGCTGCGCATGCTCATAGGGGACAACCTCAAGTACAGGAAGTCCATACTCGCCATGATAAACAACATGAAGAGGCTCGGCATAACCTCGCTGATAACCACCGAGATAAAGTCCTCGGAGAGGAAGGACATAAAGTTCGGGATAGAGTCCTTCGTCTTCGACGGCATAATAACCATGTACCAGAACGGCCAGGAGGACAAGAGGACCCTCACCCTCGAGATAATAAAGACAAGGGGCACCGCCCACAGCTGGACACTCTCCCCGTACGACATAACCGCACAGGGCTTCAGGGTGTTCAGCCTGGAGCAGTGACTCGCGATCGACTGATTCAATGTTCGGGCTCAGGTTTCACCGCAAGAGGGAGGAGGCCCCGGCAAGCGGGGGCAGGCAGAGGCCCAGGCTTGAGCACCACGAGAGGATACGGGTCTACGCGGCCATAACCGGGGTCCTTGTCATACTGGCGCTCGCCAGCCTTCTGCTCAGCATCCACGGTTCGGGAAGGGGCAACTGCGGGGGCATAGTCCTCTCCGAGCCAAGGGACAGCTGCTACCTGGCAATGGCCAACTACACAATGGACGCGACCCTGTGCGGCTACGTGTCCAGCACCGCATTGCAGGCTGGCTGCGTCTCGGCCATAGCGCTCCACAAGGCCAACGCCACCTTATGCAGCGAGCTCTCCAACACAAGCCAGTACTATTACGGCCAGTGCGTATCGCAGGTCGTGATGGCAGACGGCAACCCGCAGCAGTGCGGAATCCTACCCGCACCCTACGCCTCGCAGTGCGCATATTCATTCGCATCGGCGCAGGGCTTCTCGGACAACGCCACGTGCTCCTACATAACCAACTCCACCCAGCTTGCGCTTTGCAGCGGCATGCACTACTATGCTGCCGCAGTGGCGCAGGCCCACCCGGCGTACTGCGCCCAGCTGCCAGACTACACCGACTCTGCCATGATCGGCGCGATGCTACAGCTCGGGCAGGGCAACTACAGCCAGCAGATACAGCAGGTGCAGCTTGCAGGGCTGAACATCACCCCGCAGGGCTACTGCTACTACAGGCTCGCATCCATGACCTCCAACTACTCGCTGTGCTCGTCCCAGCCCGGGATGCTGGGGCAGCTGTGCACCTACGCCAGCTCGACCTCAAACCAGACCGCTTCCGCCTCGCTCAACGCGAGCTCATGCTCCGCAGTGCCGCAGCAGATACGGGGTGTCTGCACCTATGCGGTGCTGATAGACACTGCGCTCACCACGATGAACCTGTCGGTCTGCAGCCAGATATCCGACACAAGCTACAGGTACTCGTGCATCAGCGCCTACGCGGCCAGGTACAACTCAACGGCCTGCCTGCAGATACCCAACGCAACCTACAGGCAGAGCTGCTATTCCGGGGCAAGCGCCAATGCCACCGCCACGACATCGCCGTGATCAACGCGGCATTGCACGGCAAGTAAAGGATACCGATGATACAATGGAACTGCTCAAGTCAAGCGGCATAGTCACATCTGCAAGAAGGGGAAGCAGCGGCGAGCCAGACACCTACACGCTGATAAACGAGCACTCCTCCATAACTCTGGGCTCGAACCTTGAGCTCTCGCTGATGGAGAGCGTGGACGTCCAGTACGACGAGGGCTTTAGGATCAACGGGGTTGAGTCCAACGGCATCGCAGAGGCAGCCTCATACGAGAAGGCGTTGGGTTCGCTGATGAAGAAAATACGCACGAGGGAGAATGCGGAGGCGATAGAGTTCGGGCCCATTGAGGTGAAGGAGAACGACAGGCTCAGGTCGGCGCTCGCCGATGCGGCGGAGTCGTTGCTCAGGTCCTACATCACCGGCGCGCCGCTGATAGTGCGGTTCCACAACGACGGCGACGGTTCCACCGGCGCACTCTCCCTGTACAGGGCGCTCTCCAAGGTTGACTCCGCGATTTTCGCGGGCGGCAGGCAGTCCTCATGGATAATGAACAAGAGCATAGCATACACCATGGACTCAGCGTACTCCGACACCGCACAGCTGAGCCAGCACTCCAGCGTAGAGCGCCCCGTGCTCCTGATAACCGACTTCGGCACATCGGAGGAGAGCAAGCTCGGCATCGGCCTGATAAAGGAGAGGGCGAACGTCATATGGATAGACCACCACCTGCCCTACGGCGGTTTCGACAGGGACGGAGCGAGGTACATAAACAGCTGGGATTTCGGGTCGGACTCGAACATGACCGCAGGCGCACTGACATCATTCTTCTCCCAGACCATCAGCGGGGACAGGTACGCCGACCTGATCGGGGCCTCGTTCATAAGCGACTACAGCAGCCACGCCGACCTTGGCGACGCTAACGCGGTCAGGCTGGCCACGGTCCTCGACTACATGACCGCCAAGCACAAGAACGGCCTCACGCCGAGGCAGATAGAGGCGGTCATCTCCGACAATGAGAAGATCGCCACCACGTTCGCAACCGCCACGGAGCAGATGGAGGACGCGCTGGTCCTCGGCGTGAACAGCGCGAACAAGTATCTCACCGACAGGAAGACCCAGGTATTCGTGGTCGACTTCTCCCCGATAGCAGAGAAGGAGCAGGGGTTCCCGCTCCCGGGCAGGTACAGCTCCAGGCTGCAGGCGAGGCTGGAGGAGCTCAACGGAGAAAACGTGATAACGGTGGTGCACTTCGGCAGCTTCATATCCATGAGGGTGAGCAAGGCTGTATCCGCAGAGGTCGACATACTTGGTGTCATAGAGCGGCTGAAGGTGTCGGATGCTGAGATAGGCGGCGGAGGGCACGCGCAGGCGGCCAGCATAAGGGTGCAGAAGACTAACCTGAAGGACGCGTTAAGGCTCCTCCTCGCGGAACTTGGCGCCCTATGAGCAGAGCCATTCTAAAGCCTATCCGACTTCTTAAAAAGAGGACTTAGTTCAGGATGTTCCTTCAGAAGTTCAGCTTTCAGGGGCTGTTTTACATAGGGGATTGATTGCAACGCCGCATTTATCTTCCCCTCCCAAAATTTTTGTAGTTTCTTTGGCGCAGGAGGCCTAAAAATTGTCTTTTTCATGCAATTTTTCTCACCACATCTACAACCCCCTACAAAGTGGATACTTTCTTCGCCTTCAAATAGCCTATAATCCTCTGTTGCCTCTTCCCCCTTCTTGATGTCCCTTACAACAATGCTGGCTCCTCCGTTGCCACGGCCCAGAATGTACGCATTAAGGGTGTTTGGATTACAGGAGTGATTACCATACAGCATTCTTTTATCACAAAATTTAGAATACTGCCCAGATTCCTCCTTTACTTCGTGGCCAATTAAGAAGTCCAATTCTTTCTTTGGCAGCTTAGCAAGTTCTTCTTCTGAATACGTTCCGCACTTTTTACATCTAAACGCATCAATGGTCCCCTTAGGTATGGACTGCGTTGCAAATAATCCTTTTCCGTATCTGCCAGTCTCCCTTATCTCGTACAAATCGGCTATCATCTTCCTCCCATCCTGTTAGGGGTCATCCATACCTCTCGACTATCGCCTTTACCTCGTCCTTCTCGAGCCTGTACAGCCTCATCATCTGGTCATTGATCTCCTCTGGATCGCCGTCCTTCATCTGAGCCTTTATCATCCGTGCTAGCATCCTCATCTCATTCTTCACTATCCTCGAGGCGCTGGCGTGGAACATTATCTGGAGCTTCCTCGCTATCTCCATGTCCGACCTCCTTGTACCCTTTGAGGTGCTGAGCGACCTTATCACCTTCGGGAAGGCGTACCTCTGCATCGTGTCGGGATACCTGCTCTTCGCAAGCGCCACCCCGCTCGACATCATCACGTTCATGTACCTCCAGTAGGTGTAGTACTGGGCCCGCATCGCCCTGGTGGAGAACATGGTTGCGGATGCGAGGGAGTCAAAGGCCACCCTCATGTCGCCCTGCGCCACGTACCTCTTCGGTATGTTCTCGTCGAGCCACTTTATCAGCATGTCGTTGTCAAGGTCACTTCCGGCTATGGACCTTAGCGGCGCGGCGAGCGTGTTAGCGAAGAATATCTTGTCCAGGAGGTTGAACACGTCTATCTTCCTGTCCCTGAGGCCTATCACGTCGGTGGCCTCTGCCTCGGACCCCATTATCGCATAGAGGTCGTTTATGGCGCTCCTCACGTCGCCGTTTGACCTGCTCGATATCAGCTCCACGCTCTCCTTGCTGACCTTGACCGAGAACCTGTCGCATATCCTGTACAGCAGCTTAGATATCGCCACCGGGTCCACCCTCTTGAACTCGACTGGATCAACCTTGCCCCTCAAAAATGATATCTTCTGGTCCCACATGTCGTTTGCTATGAATATGACCGGGTTCTTTGCGGTGGAGATCAGCTGCGATATCGCGCCAGAAGCCCCCTTGTCGAACCTGGATGCGAGCTCGTCTATCTCGTCCAGGAGGACCAGGTTCTTCTTGCCGAACAGCGTCCTCGAGGTGGCTGCGGATATTAGCCTTTGCTCAATGGTCTCCTTGTCCCTGTAGTCGCCGGCGTTGAGCTCCACCACGTTCCAGCCCTTCTCCTCTGCCAGCAGGTGGACTGCGGCGGTCTTGCCTATACCGGATGGGCCGTAGACCAGCAGCGGCGTCCTCTTGGTGCCGTTCTCTATGTCGCTGGCGAACAGGGTAAGCCTCCTCATGGACTCCTCGTTGCCCACGATCTCGGCCAGAGAGCCCACCCCATATATGTCCATCGCGAACTCCAAAAGCAGCACCCGATAGTGATTGGCCGCCAAACCTTATATAATTTGGCATCTGCCGAAAGGGGCGCAGCAGTCGGCGCGCCAGTGGGCCATGCGTCGCACGGTCCAGCAACAAGCTATAAAAACCTTTTAAAAGAATAGTATAAAAGCTAGTTCATCTCTGTGATACTCATGGTCTCAAGATCCAAGCCAATGCGGAAGAGCATAAGTCAGGTCCCGGCCCACCTGGCGCTAATCCCTGACGGAAACAGGCGATGGTCCAACCTGCACAGGTTCGCCCTGTTCAAGGGCTACGAGGCGGGGGTCAGGAAGTTCGTCGACTTCGGCATCTGGGCCAAGGGCTTCGGCGTGCAGACGCTCACGGTCTGGGCGCTCTCCACAGACAACATAAAGAACAGGAGCGGCATGGAGATAGGCACGCTCTACTCGCTCTACGTCAAGGCGGCGAGGGATCCCAAGATACTCGAGATACTGCAGAAGAACCACGCCAGGATAAGGGTCATTGGCAACCTCACCGGCCTGCCGAAGAGGGTCAAGGAGGCGTTCAAATACCTGGAGGGCAAGACCAGGATGTACAAGGAGTTCACGATAAACCTGCTGGTCGGATACGGCGGCAGGGACGACCTCATCTACGCGCTCAGGAGGATAAGCGCGGAGTCGGCGCACAAACCGAACATGAGGATAGACGAGAAGACGCTCAGGGAGAACATAAGGACCTCATCCGTCCCTGACGTCGACCTGATAATAAGGACATCGGGCGAGATGAGGCTCTCGGGCTTCCTGCCGTGGCAGTCAGACTACTCGGAGCTTTACTTCTCAAGGAAGTACTGGCCCGACTTCGAGAAGACCGACCTGGAGCGCGCGCTCAAGGTCTTCTCACAAAGAAAGAGGAGGTTCGGGAAGTAACCTCCGGCAAGTGTTCTGATGGCCTCGAAGAGCTACGACAATCTGCTTTCAGACCTGAATCCTTTCTCAAAGGGCACACCAAGGGCTACCGTGCTTTTCGCGGGGCTGCTCGCGGTGAGCGTTGTGATAGGGATGGCAGCGGTAGCGCTGATGAACTACAGCTCGATACACGCCAACCTCTCCTACATATTGGTCAAGGGCGGGATAACCGGCATACTCGTGATAATGGTCCCTGCCCTGCTCACGCTGGTGGTGATAAAGGCGGTGAAGAGATACGTGGTCACCAGGTACCTGCTCTTCATACTGATGGTCAGCACGGTATCGTACTCGATGTTCATACTCCTGGGCAGCATAATCTACGTGGTCACCGGCGGGTACGCGCTGGCGAGCGCCATAATACTGGTCGGCGACGCGAGCATATTCGGCTGGTGGTTCTTCATAAACCGGGTGCTGCTCGGCCAGAGGAAGAGGGCGGTCTTCCTCGCTGTGGTGCAGCCGACGCTCAACATACTCCTATACATACCGTACAGCAGCTCGATACTCTCGTTCCAGACCCCGTTCAAGCTCCTG
>JAGWGP010000037.1 GCA_028867285.1 Microcaldota archaeon
AAGGGTGGCGCCGATAAAGCCCAAGGTGATCGTGCTCCACAACGTGACCAGCGTCGACAAGCTCGCCGTCAAGATAGCCCAGGTGGAGCGTATCCCGCTCCTCACTACGAAGCTTGACATAGAGGAGGTCTACAAGAGGCTCGACAAGCTCTGATCCCGTATCTGCAAGCCTTTTTAACCCGTGCTCTCGATATTAGAACGTGAGAACATGAGAAATCTAGTAATCTCGATAGAATCCGTGATAGGGGGCGTGATAATAGCCCTGCTTACGGTGCTGGTTAACAGCACGCCCGGCGGCCTCGTCGGCGCGACATGGTACGGGTGGCCGGAGAGCTGGCTGATAAGGATGGTGGTGGCGCCGCAGTACAACCCGTGGAACGTGCAGTGGGTGGGCCTTGTGGTCGACGCGATAGTGTGGATCGTCATAGTGGCGATAGTGATGCTTGCGGCGAACCGCGCCATGGGAGGCAAGAAGCCATCCCCTTCCAGGAGGAAGAGATAGTTGATTAGGGCAGGCGTCAACCCCAGACGTCTGCCTTTATCTTGTTCTGGGGTACGCCGAGCGATATCAGCGCGTCCTTGACCGCCTTGACGAACGCAAGCGGCCCGCATATGTATGGCGAGCGCTCCATATAGTCGGGCGCGAACGCCTTTATCATGTTGGCGTCTATGTGCCCGGTCTGTCCCGCCCATCCGTCCCCCGGGGCCGGCCTAGTGACGGTGACCAGGGTCTTGAGCGCTATCTGGCCCTCCAGCTCCCCCAGTTCTTGTTTCCTTATTATCTCGGTCGGATACTTTATGCTATATATCATCTTGGAATCCGTGCCGGAGCTTATCCTCTTTATGTGCCTGAACATCGACATGAACGGGGCCATGCCCGTGCCTCCGGCCAGGCATAGGATCTTCTTGTCCGCATTGGCGTCGAACTTGAACTGGCCGTGCGGACCGGTTATGTTGAACAGCTCGCCCACCTTGGCGTTCACAAAGTAGGAGGTGTGGCCGTCGTGGGACTTGACTACGAACAGCTCGAACGTGTCGATCTCCGGCTCCGATGCTATGGAGAACGCCCTGCCCGTATATTCCTTGCCTGTTGCGTCGACACCGAAGGTCATCACGAACATGCCGGGATCGAAAGAGAGCGGCCTGCCGTCCTGCGCCTTGAACCTCACTATGAGTACCTCCGGCGTCTCGTCTATCTTCTCGGTTATCGCGAATGGCCTCTTCTCAGGCATGATGATCACTTACATTCAGACACTTTGAACCTCAGCTATAAAAATATGTTGCGGCAAACGCCGTATTCAAATCCAAAAGTTGCCGTCATGATATGAATCCCGTTATGAGCCTCGCCACCTGCTCGGCCTTGGTGTAATGCGGGTAGTGCTTTCCGCCCTCTATCACCTCCAGCCTGCTACCCTTTATCCATGTGAACTCTCTCGCGTATCTTATGTTCACTACGGGGTCATCGTTGCCCCATATAACCAATGTCGGGACAGACACTTCGGCGAACTCCTGGGCCGAGAGCGTTTTGGCGTCGGTGTTTTCCACAAGGCTCTTTATCACATAGTCCTTGTTGTCGTTCATCGCAAGGGCCTCATTTATCAGCTGCGATTCCTCGGCCTCAAGCGTGCCCGCAGCCTTGGAGTCCTCGACCCTCTTCCTCGATCCTGCCGAGTCTTCTATGATTATCCCCCTGCACGGATACCCCTCAGCTGCGTAGAGCACCGATATCCATCCCCCGTAAGAGTGGCCGAACAGATAGCAGTCCAGGTTCCTCGCCGATATGAACTCCCTCAGGGCCTTTACCTGCACGTCCACCGTATAGTCCACCGCTGGCGCGGCCGAGCGTCCATGGCCAAGCAGGTCGATGAGGTATATGTCAAGCTCCGCAGGGAGATGGTCCATCAGCCTTGCGAAGGCCTTGGTGTTGCCGCCGAGGCCGTGAAGGAAGATTACTGTGCTGCCTTTGCCCCGGTGGTGCCTGAAGTGTATGGGGCCCAACGAGCTCTCCTGGTAGCCGTCCTCGAAGTCGGTATCGTAGTCCAAGGACTCACTTCTTTTGCTTGCCGTAGAAGAAGTGTATGCCCCTGCCGAGCGCTGCCTCAGCGGCCTCCTGCACCGCCTCGCTGTAGGTGGGGTGCGGGTGTATGGTGTCCGCTATGTCCTCCAGTGTCGCACCCATCTCTATCGCCAGCGCGGCCTCCGATATCATGGAGCTCGCCTCATCTGACACTATCTCTACCCCCTGCACTATACCCGAATCATCGTAGGCGATCTTGACGAAGCCGTTGGTTGTGTTGAGCGCAACGCTCCTCCCCAACGCGGTGAGCGGGAACTTGGTAACCTTTACCCCATCCGACTCCTCAACACTGCCGGCAATCGCTATCTCTGGATCCGAGAATATGACGGCGGGCACCACAAGGTTGTCGTAGGTAGAGTTCATCCCCGATGCCGCTTCGCCTGCCACGATGCCCTGCCTTATCGCCTTGTGGGCGAGCATTGGCTCTCCCACCACGTCGCCGATCGCAAGTATGTCGGGGTCGTCAGTTGTGAGCGCATTGTCGACCTTTACGAACCCCTTGTCGTCCAGCTTTGCCTTTGTGTTCTCCAGGCCCAGATTCTCGGTGTAGGGCCTGAGCCCGATCGCGACTACTATGAACTCCGAATCTATCCTCTCGCCGCTCTCCAGAGTCACGGATGCGGAGTCGTGGGACTTGGGGCTTGCGTTCGTGTATACCTTCACGCCCAGCTGCTCCATCCTCTCCTTCACCAGCTTTACCGCGTCCTTGTCGAACCTTGAGAGGACGTCGGACCTCGCTATTATGCTGACCTTGGTGCCGAGCTTGGCATAGAGCGTCCCTATCTCCACAGCAACGTATCCGGCCCCCACTATGGTCATAGTCTTTGGCACGTGGTCCAGCATCAGCGCCTGCTTATAGTCTATAACGTTGCCTCCGAACTCGAACCCTGGCACAGTGTAGGGCTCGGAGCCCGTGGCTATTATCGCCTTCTTGAACTCAAGGGACACCCCGTCGGTTAGCTGGAGCGTGTTCTGGCCTATGAAAGTCGCGGTCCCGTTGAAAACATCGATCTCGTTCGCCTTGCACAGGTAGGCTACGCCATCCTCGAGCTTCTTGGAGACAGACATCCGCCACTCGAGCATCTTCTTTGCATCCAGTGAGACGCTCCCGGTTATGCCGAAATTCTGGGAGTGGGTTGCCTCGTAGAATATGTCGGATATCTTGATCATTGTCTTGGAGGGTATGCATGCATAGTTGAGGCAGTGGCCGCCCAGCTTCCCCTTCTCCACTATCGCCACGCTCTTCCCCAGCTGCGCCGCCCTTATCGCAGCGACGTAGCCCCCGACGCCAGCGCCTATGACGGCGACATCAACCTGCTGAGGCAATGAACCCATGACCATGTCAACACATCGCTAGCTCATCTCCAGATAATCGAGGTCCTCAAGGTACTTCTTGACGGCGTTGGTGAAGTGCACCGCCTCCGCGCCGTCGACAACCCTGTGGTCAAAGCTTATCGATATCGGGAGCACCTTGCCCACGGCAACCTTCCCGTTCTTGACCACCGGCATGTCCTTTATCAGGTGCACGCCGAGTATTGCCACCTCCGGATAGTTTATCATCGGCACGGAGAGGAATCCGCCGCCGAGGCTGCCTATGTTGGTGATGGTGAAGGTGCTGTCCCTCATCTCCTCTATGGTGATCGTCTGGTTCCTGACCCTCTCTCCCAGCTCCGCAACCTCCTTTGCTATCTCGATGATGCTCTTCTTGTCCGCATCCTTCACCACAATCACCTTGAGCCCGTCCGGCGCCTCCGCGGCGAGGCCGATGTTGTAGTAGTTCTTCCTTATTATCTCGAGCTTCTCGTGGTCGTAGCTGGCGTTGAAGTTCGGGTTCTCCTTCAGCGCCTCGATGGTGGCCTTGATTATGAATGGGAGGAAGGTGAGCTTCACGTTTTGCTCCTTCATCACGGTCTCCTTCTCCTTCTGGACGCGGTTGAATAGATCCGTAGCGTCGACAAGCTCCATGCTTACCGCCCTCGGTATGGTCCACGAAAGCTCCATGTTCTTCGCTATCGCCTTCCTTGTGGTGGACATCGGAATCCTCTCGATATCCTCCTTGTGCTGGGCCTCGAGGGCCTCAGAGAACTTGACAACGGGCCTCTGCTGGACCGTGCCCTTGGACGCGAACGACCTTACGTCGTTCTCCACTATCCTCCCGTTGGGCCCGGTGCCGATAACCTGCGATATGTCGACGTTAAGCTCGTGAGCGAGCTTCCTGACTGATGGGGTCGCGAGCGTCTCTCTCTCTTTCTTTGCGGAAACAGGAGCGGCCGCCTGTGCCTTTGCAGGGGGGACTGCTGCTGCTTGCCTCTGCTGCGCCGGCTGGCCCTTGGCAATGCCCGCAAGCTCTGCGGCGGTGCCGATGGTGGCGACAAGATCGCCTACATGCACGGTGGAGCCCTCCGCCGCCGCTATCTTGACTATGCCATCTATGGGGGCCGGGACGTTTACCACGGCCTTGTCCGTCTCCACCTGCACTATCGATTGGTCCTCGCTTACCTTGTCGCCGTCCTTGACCAGCCACTTCTGTATGTGGCCCTCGGTTATGCCCTCGCCAACATCAACGAACTTTATCTCCTTCATCTCACCACTACTCACTCATTATCCTGTCAATAGCCTTAGAGACCTTTGCGGCATTGGGTATGTAGAAGTTCTCGTAGCCCGGGAACGGGTAAGGCAGGCTGTCTGATGCAACCCTGATAACCGGTGCGTCCAGCTCGAATATCGCCTTCTCCGCTATCCTCGCAGCTATCTCCGCTCCCGCGCCGAAGCTCAACTGCGCCTCGTGCACTATCATAGCCCTTCCCGTCTTCTTCACGCTCTCCAGTATGGTCTTCTCGTCGAGGGGGTTTATCGTCCTTAGGTCCACTATCTCGGCGTCGATGCCCTTCTTCTCAACAACATCCTTCACAAGTGGAACCATGGTTCCGTAGGTTATTATGCTGAGCTTCTCTCCCTCCCTGGCCACATTGGCCTTGCCTATTTCCACCTCGTAGGGCTCCTCGGGCACCTCCTGCTTGAAGAGCCTGTAGAGCTTGGTCGGCTCGAGGAATACTATGGGGTCCTTCATGTGCGATGCCTTTATCAGCAGGCCCTTTGCGTCATATGGATTCGATGGTTCCACAACGATGAGCCCGCCGACGTGCGAGTAGTACGCCTCCGGGCTGTCGGAGTGGTGCTCCAGCGTCCTCACCCCTCCGCTGACCGGGGTCCTGACTATCATCGGGACCGTGAACCTGGATCTTGACCTGCTCCTGTACCTTGCTGCATGGTTTATCAGCTGGTCGAATGCCATGTACATGAACCCGGCGAACTGCACCTCCGGAATAGGCAGCATGCCCGACATGGCCATGCCTATGGATGCGCCTATTATCGCCGATTCGGCCAGCGGAGTGTCGAGCACCCTGTCGCTGCCGTACTTCGCCTGGAGCCCGTCAGTGACCCTGAAAACTCCGCCGTCCTTGCCCACGTCCTCCCCGAGTATGACCGCGTTCTTGTTCTCATTCAGTATGGCATCGAGTGCGCTGTTTATCGCCCCAACCATATTTGTCATCATGCCAATCCCTATTCCTTCTTAGTCATGTAGAAGCCGTTCTCCCTCGCGTCGTCGAGCTCCTGCTGCAGCGTCTCGGGCATGTAGCTGTACACATTCGTGAACATGCTCTCCGGATCCGGGGTGAACTTCTCCGCCTTATCCACTGCCTCGTCAATGGCCTTCTTGAACTCCTCAGCGGCATCGGACTCTTTCTTGTCGTCCCAGAGCTGCTTGGACGCAAGGTATTTCCTCAGCCTGTCTATGGGATCCTTTCTCTTCCATTCCTCGACCTCCGCAGAGTCCCTGTACTTGGTCGGGTCGTCGGCAGTGGTATGCATGCTCATCCTGTAAGTGACACACTCTAGGACTGAAGGTATGCCGTTGTAGGCGTCGTTGAGCGCGTCCCTTGTCGCCTTGTAGACCGCGACCACGTCGTTGCCGTCGACCTGCAGCGTCTTTATCCCCGCTGCGATGCCCTTCTGCGCGAGCGTTTTGCTTGCGGTCTGCGCGCTTCGGGGCACGGATATGGCCCACTGGTTGTTCTCTATTATTATCACGAGCGGCAGCGACTTTGCTCCGGCGAAGTTCATCGCCTCGTAGAAGTTGCCCTCTGATGTGCCCCCATCGCCCACATATGCGAGCGTGGCGTTGCCGGTCTTCATGTACTTCTGGGCGAATGCGATTCCTGCACCGTGTGGGAGCTGGGACGAGACCGGGACTATGTAGGGGAAGCCTCCGACCTCTTTGGGTATCGCCCCACCCTCCTCGTATCCCTTCCAGTAAAGGAAGAATATGTCAAGGGGCAGCCCCCTGACCAGATATACGCCGTGCTGCCTGAAGTTGGGTACGAAGAGGTCGCCAGGCTTCATTGCCATCGCGCTGCCCACCTGGGTAGCCTCCTCCCCGATGGATGGGGCGTATGTGGCGGCCCTTCCCTGCCTCTGCAGGCTCAGGGTCTTGGCGTCTAGCGCCCTAGTGAAGAGCATGAACCTCAGCATATCTACGAGCTTCTCATCGGTGAGATCCTTGGGGAACAGGGACTGGTCGACCGCCCCGTTCTCGTCCATCACCTGCAGATAGTTAACGGCGGCGTCGAATACGTCCTTAAGCAGAAAAATCACCAGCGGATAGATATCTGAAGGAATTAATATAAGGGTTAGCTTGATGCAGGATCCCTGTGGGAGATGAATTTACAAGCGGCCTTCATTTATGTTTTTTTGGTGGCTGAACCGCTCTTCGCCTCCTGCACACCCTGCTTCGTCTCTTCCTCACCCTCCCTCTCCCTCTGATTAGCATATAGGTACAGCCCTATAGAGAGCACGGCGTTCGATATCAGCAGGACCATGAATACTATGTTGACCATACCAGGAAGCGACAGACCTATAGTAGCCGGCAATGTCGCGACTATGGCCGGGGCCAGCCCCTGTGCAATGTAGAACCTAGTTATGAGCGTATCGCTCCCCTTATGCCTATCTCTTGATATTATGCCCTTTAGGGTCCCTGATGCTACGTATCTCACCAATAGCATAATTACGCATATGCCAAGCGCTAGAGCGATGATCGTGTACTGCAATCCCTGGAAGGTGAACAGCATACCGATATACACAAAGAAGAAGGTGCTGACGAAGAAAGTAACTTCCTTCTGGTACAGCTGTATGTGGGAGATGTCTTCCAAAACTGGCTTGAATACGCGCTTCACCAAGAACTTCATGTCAGGGATGTTTGTGAGAAGTATGCCAAATATGAAAGCTGAAAGTGCGCCATTAAAGTTGAGATACTGTGAGGTGCCATATACGGCGAGAACTATGGTCATCGTTAGCATCCAGCTATATTCACTGCTATACTGCTTAAACTCCCTTAGTACAAAGACCCAAAAGGCCGCAAATACCACGCCAAGAATAAGGGAGCCAAGGGTGAATCCCCCTATCTCGCCTATGATAAAATTCAAGCTGTACTTGCCTGTGGCGAGGATATTGAAGAATATAAGAGGCAGCACAAGGCTAAATATGTCATTGAACACACTCTGAAATGCCAGCGTTGTCTTGAGGTTGTCGCTGACTCTGATCGCCTTGAATAGCAGCGGTAGGGTTATGGAGCTTGTCCCAGATAGGGCGAAGCCGATCATTAGAGAAGCTAGCAAGCCCCATCCCTCAAAGTCATATAGCATTGCGGTGGCCGCAGCACCTGTTAAGATACTAACTAGCAGAGTATAAGCAGAAGCACTCTTGAACACGCTTGCAAGTGAGGATATTTTGATGTTCATCCCAACGTCAAAAAGGACGAATGCCAGAGCTATGGCGGTGACAAGTGGGGAAATTTGTACAATGGTGCTGTTAGGTGAGGTATTCACCAAATGGAGTAGCGGGCCTATCGCTACGCCGATGAGAAGCAGCATTATTATGTTCGAGACCTTTAGCTTGTAGAATAACGCGTTCAGCACGTAGCCGAGGAAAACTATGCCAGCAAAGAGCATGAACAACAAAGATATGCTTATCATTCCATCAGCGCAGTAGATAGTTGTGAGGGGATAATTAAATGCTTAACTGCGCGTTATATAGGATGTAATAAATAGCTACTGTTTGAATAAAATTAGGTGAAAAGATGGCCTCATTGACAAAACCGATAATCGGAGGGATTATCGTGGTAATAATCATAGCCGCTGTGGCGCTGGCTTACAGGGGCGGGATGGGATCGCCTTACGGGAGTGGTACGACCACCTCAGTGCAGTCTGGGGGGCCGGTCACATCGTTCAAGGTGCAGCTGAGCAATGCGCAGGGGCAGTTTGTGATAACGCCTAACGTGATATCGGTAACGGCGGGAGGGCGCGTCAGCCTGAACATTACCAATGCCGGGACCATGGTGCACAGCTTCGTGATACCCGACCTGAGCGTGTCTGCGCCGTCGTTGAGCCCTGGCCAGAGCTACACGCTCAACTTCACCGCACCCGCAACTGCGGGCAACTACACCTATTACTGTCCGGTTGACTCCCATAAGAGCCTGGGCATGGTGGGTACGCTTGTGGTCACAACTGGCTGAGACTGCACGTAATAAATAGAAGCTGGGCGCATAAGCTTTAGGTGAAATCATGGTTTCCGTGGCCAAGGCGATAGGCGGAATAGTGGTTATAGCCATAATCATAGCT
>JAGWGP010000038.1 GCA_028867285.1 Microcaldota archaeon
AAGAAGGCACCGAAGAACGCCGAACCGGTACATAACGAATAAAAAGCCTAAATTTCGATATTATATCGGTGGGTGAATGGCTCAGATAGACATGAACAACGGGGAGATTGTGCAGGAATTTGCCGGCACTTTCAAGAAAAACCAGGACAGGGCAAGGCAGATAATCTCGATCTACAACAGGCAGGGCCGAGCTGCAGGCGACATCGCCAGGGAAGCAGACCTGTCGCTGACCGATGAGACCAACATGATCAAGTTCCTTGACAAGAAGGCCTGGCAGACAAGGGCGCCGCTGCCTTCATTGAGGAAGCCGGAAGCCCCCGTGGTAACACGGGTATCATCCCCACCCGAGAAATCGCCTGAGCGTTCGAAACACCAGACGCGGATACCCCTCAGCAGCCTTGATATAGTACAGAAGCCGGAGAGGACAGTATCCAGATCCGCAGAGACAAAGCCTCCTGTGGAGCTGCGAACCACTGTCCAAAAGGCGCACAAGCGCCCCCGCTTCTATTCCCCGAAGAAGTCATCAATAGGCGAGATAACATCCAAGGATCCGCTCGTTATCGACATAGCCACCAAATTTGGGATACAGCAGAAGCAGGCCGAGATATGCATAAACTGTTACAGGTACAAGTACTACGGTGTGGGCGACATGCAGAAACACGCGGGCATAAGCAACAAGGCGTCCGAGATATACAACTATCTCTCCTCACTGCACATAAAGCGGGACCTGACTAAGCCGCCGGTAGAGATGTTCGTCAAGTCGAAGGTATACGCATGAAGATCGCCATAGTGTCCGACACGCATATCGGATACGAGAGGTTTGCCGAGGACGCGCTGAGCCAGGCAACCGAGGCCCTCGAGAAGGCGAGCCAGATGGCAGACATAATACTGCTGCCCGGCGACGTCTTCGACAGGAGGGCCCCGCGCCCCGACGTCATCGCACAGTCTATAAACCTGTTCAGGGAGCTCTCCAGGAAGAAATGGCAGGCCAGGGTGGTAGAGTTCAACGGAAGGGGGACAAAGTGTTACACCGACGTCCCTGTGGTGGCCATATCCGGCACGCACGAGAGGACCGCTGAGGGCAAGGACAATCCGCTCAACCTCCTCGGCCTCGCGGGCCTCATCGTGGATACGAGCGAGGCCACCACGATCATAGAAAAGGATGGCGAGCGTGTGGCGATATACGGCCTGGGGGGCATATCCGAGGAAAGGGTTAGGGATAAGCTGACCGAGCTGGACCCGAAGCCGGTGAGCGGTGCGTTCAACGTCTTCATGCTGCACCAATCCATATACGAGATACTCCCGTTCAGCAACGACTTCATACACTATGGGGACCTGCCCAAGGGGTTCGACCTCTACGTATGCGGCCACATCCACAGTAGGGTGGAGGCCGACGTCCACGGCAAGAAGTTCCTCATACCGGGCAGCACGGTGCTCACCCAGTTCAAGGAGGGCGAGCAGGGAAACAAGGGCTTCATGCTGTTCGACACCAAGAGCTACAGCTACGAGTTTGTCGAGGTCAAGACGAGGGAATTCGCAGTCAGGAACATCGAGTTCAGCGACGCCACACCAAAGGAGGTGGATCAGAGGTGCGAGGCTGAGATAGAATCAATATTGGCAAAGAGCAGGGCCAAGCCCATAATAAAGATCAACCTGAGGGGGACCATTCAGTCTGGGTTCACCGGCACCGACATGCCGATACACGCCCTCATGCTCAAGTACTCCGAGAGGGCGGTCCTTGACATAGACGGCTCGAAGCTGGTCAGCCCCGAGGTCCAGATGGACATCGAGGGGATCAGGGAGAACAGGCTGGGAGACCTGCCAATAAAGGAGCTGGGGATAAGCATATTCTCCGCGAGGCTCAAGGAGCTTGGCTTCGACCAGTCAACCAGCGCATCGGAGCTCTTCAACATTCTCTCCGGGGAACAGAATAAGGAAAAGGCCGTCAAGGAGGCAATGGAGTTCCTTGACAGGTAACGGAAAGGCCGCTATTGGGCCTTGGCCTTCGGGGCCGCCTTCCTCTTCGTATCAGGTCCGGCCTGCTGCCTCTGCTCCTTCGGCTTGACCCCAAGCGTCTTGTTCAGCGCCTCCTTGTCGTTCACGTCGATCTTCTCGTTAATGAACTCCAGGTGCCTTGTGTTGCACCTTCTCTCCCTCTGCCTCACGGCCGTCACTATGTTGACGAATCCGGCGTCAAGCACCTTGGTCACCACGGCCCTGCTGCCAGCGTCCCTTCCATACTTCTTTATGCAAACTCTTCCTTGTTCCAGCAACATGTTCATCACACAAACAATTTTTTCTCCTTGTTCAGCGCCATCATCGATATTACCGCGACCATCTCCTTCTGGGAGAGCCTGTGGGTGTTGAGCTCCATCTCGAATTCCGAGTGGTCGTGGACGTCTATCTTCTGTATCTCCTTGAAAGCATTTATTGTTAACCTGTCCTTCTCCTCTATGAGCTTCCTCGCCTCCTCCTTGGCGATGCCGAGCTCCTTAGCCCTCCTCGCCGCCCTCTCGTCTATCGGTGCGTTGAGCCAGACCCTGAGCGTGGCGTCCTTGACCAGCCAGGGCCCCAGCCAGGTCGTGACCACGCAGTTGTTCTTGCCCGCCATCTCTACGATCTCGTCGTCGAACTTCTTTGCGAACCTCTGGTCCGCGGTCTCCACGATCTTTATGTGGCCCCCGCCATCCTTCTTCGCCTGCTCCATGGTCTTGTGGTACGCATCGAGGGTGTGCTTCGTTATGTGCATTATGTTGAGCTCCTTCGCGAGCATGTGGCCGAGCGAGGTCTTCCCGCTGGCGGTCATGCCGCTGATGCATATCCTTATCATAAAGACCAGCTTAGTGAGCCACTAGCTGCAGCACGAATGACTTCTGCTTTATTCCTATGTCGTCGAGCTTCATGTCGCCCTGCTCTATCCTGCTCCCGAGCTTCACGACCTCGGCAGTGCACTTCGCGCAGAGCACGCCGCCGAACAGCCTGCTGTTGGTCCTCCTCGACTTGCCTCCCTTCTGGCCCAGGCCTATGCCGTTGAGCTCTATCCTGCATATCGCGCAGTGGGGCATCGAGGGCTTGGCCCTCCTGTAGTGCAGCACGTTCCTTCCGGTCGATGTCACCCTGTTGACCTTTTTGAAGCTTCTGGATCTGTGCATTGGTTTTGGCAAATTAAACACCTTCAATATGAATTGTCATCTCACTGCGGCACCGCGCTCTGCGCCCTAAGGGTCTCCATCCTCGCCTTCCTCCTGTCGTACAGCGTGGTGACCACCAGCATCACCATCCCGAACGCGAACACGGTTATGAAGAACAGCGTCTTCACGCTAGCCACGGCGCCGGAGATCCCGAGCGGCAGGTTAGGTATGAACAGGTAGTAGAACACCACGAACATCGGGAGCAGCACGAACGTGGACTTAAGCTGGGCCCTCATGCTCTCCCCCATCAGCGGCATTATCTCGCTCTGCTTGGCCATTATCTGCTCCTTCGGGGCGTTGGCCTTGGTCATCTCGTTCATCTCCTTCGTGAGCTGCTTCATCCTGTTCTGGATGTCCCTAAGCTTCTTGGGATTTGTGAGCTTCCTCTGGAGGAAGACCGAGAGCAGCGTGTAGCAGATGCCTATGGCTATTATCACCACTTCCGCGCCCATGGGCAACGATATGACAGGTATGATTCCCATCTACTCACTGAATATCTGTTCCAGGTGCTCCTTGAGGCTCTTTATGCTCTCAGCAAGCGCGTCCTGCCTGTTGAATATTATGTATAATGGAATATTTAAGTATGCCGAGTACATCGACAGGATCGATAGGTTTATCCTCCTCTGGGCGTCTATGAAGGCCCTGTCCGTGTTCCTGAGCCTGTGCTTGTCGCCCGTTGCCCTCTCTATTATCTCGGTGGTCAGCGCGTCTATGTAGATCATCGCCCTCACGTTCCTCCTTATGATCCTCATGGTCTCCAGCGGGACCCCTGGCACGAACCTCCCGTTGGACTCCACCGAGGCGTGTGTGTCGAGGATGATGTTGCCCTCCATGTGGGCTATGTCTATGAAGGTCTTGTCCTGCAGCCTCCTTATCTCGTCGTCCTTCAGGAACCTGAGCTCGTCCCTCCCCTTGACCGTGCCCTCCTTTATGGCGAGGTCCAGCATCACGTCACCCACGTTGAGGATCTTGTACCTCCCGTTCTCCGTGAGGCTCTTTATGAGCGTGCTCTTCCCCACTCCCGGGGATCCTGTTATGATGACAATCCTGTTCATGGGGGGTATCACGCAGTCGGATTACTCCATCTCGCCTCCCGGCATTCCGCCCGGGCCTCCAGGCATGCCGCCATGGGACTTGCCCCTGGCGCTTATCATGTCGTCTATCCTGAGTATTATCTCAGCGGCCTCGCTCGCGCTCGATATCGCCTGCTGCTTGACCTTCATGGGCTCGTAGACGCCGAGCTTCTGCATGTCGTTCACTGTGTTGCTGAATATGTCAACCCCGTACACGCCGCCGCTCTTGCTCTTGTGCTTGTTCCTCAGCTGCACAAGCGTGTCTATCGCGTCCATTCCCGCGCTCTCCGAGAGCGTCTTGGGTATGACCTCGAGCGCGTCCGCGAACTTCTGTATCGCGAGCTGCTCCCTGCCGCCGACGTCGCTGGAGTACTCCCTCAGCCCGTTCGCCAGGTCTATCTCTATGCTTCCGCCACCGATCACGTACTTGCCGCTCTCGACCACGCTTGACACGGCGCCTATGACGTCGGTTATCGACCTCTCGGCCTCGTCCACGACCTGCTGCGTGCCTCCCCTCACGAATATCGTGACGCTCTTCGGGTCCTTGCACTTCTCCACGAAGACCATCTGCTCCCCGCTGATCTTCCTCTCCTCCACGTTGCCCGCGAACCCGAGGTCCTTCGGGTTGAGGTCGTCGAGGCTCGTGACTATCTTGGCCCCCGTGGCCCTGCCGAGCTTCTCTATGTCGCTCTTCTTGACCCTCCTCACCGCCATGATGCCAGCCTTTGCGAGGAAGTGCTGTGCCACGTCGTCGATCCCCTTCTGGGTCACCACCACGTTGGCCCCGCTCTTCTTTATCTTCTCTACCATCTCCTTGAGCGTCTTCTCCTCCTGCTGCAGGAACGCCTGCATCTGGTCCGGCGAGGTTATCTCTATCCTCGCGTCCGTCTCGGTCTTCTCTATCTCCAGGGCGAGGTCCAGCAACGCTATCTTGGCGTTGGCTATGGCCTTCGGCATGTTAGGCTGCGCCACCTCCTTGTCTATCAGCACCCCGTTTATGAACTGGGTGTCGTTGACGCTGCCCCCGGCCTTCTTCTCCAGCTTTATGAAATCATGATCCACCACGACCTTGCCTGACGGGCTCTTCTCCATGACCTGCCTGACCGCGTTTATCACCAGCTTGCACAGCATGGCCTTGGTCTTCTCGTCGCCTATGTTCTTCGAGCCCATGGAGACCATCGCTATCTTCTGGAGCGTGGCCTCGTCGTTCAGGTTTGCGCTGTCCGCCTTGTCCTCGAGTATCAGCCTGGCCTTCTCGGCGGCCATCTTGTAGCCCCTTATCACAGTCGTGGGGTGTATTCCCTGCTCCAGCAGCTCGCCAGCCCCCTTGAGCAGCTCGCCAGCCATTATCACTACGCTAGTGGTGCCGTCCCCTACCTCCTTGTCCTGGGTCTTGGCTATGTCCACCATTATCTTCGCCACGGGGTGCTCCACGTTCATCTCCTCGAGGATCGTGGCACCGTCGTTGGTTATCACTATGTCGCCCAGGTCGCTGACCATCATCTTGTCCATTCCCTTGGGGCCCAGCGTGGTCTTCACCGCATTCGCCACGGCCACTCCAACGGCTATGTTGGTCCTCTGCGCATCCCTTCCCAGCACCCTGTTCGAGCCCTCAGGAAGCAACAGTATCTGCTGTCCACCTAGTTGATTTTCCGGCATAGATATCACGTTCTTTCGTAAAGTAAAGTATGATTGTAAGACGACCTGCTTGTCGTCATAAATAGCCCTCCTGTAAGACCAATACTATTATGCAGGGAAAACTATTTATACCTGCATTGCGGGGTGCCGCTACTCTTCATAAACGCACCACAGGCAGTTAAATTACCATAAATTTGGCATAAGTGGCGGCATTTAAGGCCTACTGAAAACCTATTTATATATCGGGGCGCCGAGTTAACTCGATAAGATGACTTTCTCAAACAAGGAGCTGCAGCACATAAGGTTCGATAACAACACCGTGGGCAATACCCCTGCGAAGATGCTTGTATTGAGGATGATGAACGAGGTCGAGGGCGCAGGCAAGCTTGACGCGCTCTACAAGTACCACTCCAAGGATTTTCAGGACCACTGGAAGGTCAACAGGTCAGGGGACCTGGCTGGCGTAGAGAAGTTCTTGGCCAAATTCATGGCATCGTTCAGCGAGTGGGGGGCCATCATACACTCCCAGAAGCAGCAGACGGCCAACCCGCCTGAGGGCCAAACATTCATGGTCTCGACGCACAAGACGGTCTTCGCCTATCATACTGGCCCCTTCCTGGGCATAAAGGCCAGCAGGAACAGGGTGGCCGTTGAGCTGAAGGATACTTTTGCGATAAGGCAGGGCACGGGCTGGCACAGCGACAGGCTATGGATAACAGAACATTGGTGCGCCAAGAACGACGTCTTGGAGACCGTGATCAAGCAGGTAGCGCCGCCTGCCCTAAAACCGGTGTATATGGGCCTCGGCTGGATGCTAAGGCCGCGCTAATCAGGCAACGAGCTTTGCGATTATGCTTGAGTAGGCCTCCATAACTGAGCTGTCCTCAATGACAGGTATCTTCCCAGAATCGCTGTAGGTATTGAAGCTCTGGTTCAACCCTATGGAGCCAAGCACCTCTACGCCTAGGGCGGCCGCAACCTCCTCAGTGTTTTTGCTTACGCCCCCATTTGACATGTTCTCCACCACGCCCAGCAGGTTTACGCTCATCCTCTTCGCCATAAGCCCTGACCTTATCGAGTTGGTCGCAGCTATCCTCTGCGGCGTGGTCACAATGATGAATCCGTCAAGCTCCAGCAGCTGCATTATCGTCAGCGGCGCATCGCTGGTCCCGGGCGATAGGTCCACTATGAGGTAGTCCAGCTCCCCCCAATCCGTGTTCTCGAAGAAATCGCCCAGCATCTTGGTTATGATGGGCCCCCTCCATATGATGGGCTTCTTCATGTCGTCCACAAGCAGGGATGTGGATGCCACCTTCACGCCCATCTTCTCCACCGGCCTGAGCGGTATCTTGGCCTCCATCCTTTCCTCAATGCCCAGGAACATGGCCACGTTCGGGCAGTCTATGTCCGCGTCAAGCAACCCGACCCGGAAGCCCTTCTTCATCAGGGCAAATGCCAGGTTCACGGCCACCGTCGTCTTGCCCACGCCGCCCTTGGCGCTGTAAACGCCTATCTTGTGCCTTATCCCCGAAAGGTTCTCCCTAACGCGCTCCTTCTGCCTTATCACGTTTATGAACGAGGGATGCATGCGCTCCTGCGTCTCTGCCATATGCCAATTATGGAATGCAGGGGCTATAAAGATATACAGAAAACAGGTGCGCCTCGCTTCCGCAATTGGCGAAACGTTAAATAGCTTTCCAAACATAAGGATAGTGAAATAGGAAACCTATTTCTGTAAGGTGTAGAAATGAAAATAAGCGATCTGAAGGTAGGAGCAAGCAACGTAACGATACAGGCCAAGGTAATACAGAAGGACGACCCGAGGGAGGTCGTGACAAAGTATGGAAAGAGGCTCAGCGTTTGCAACGTAGTATTGCAGGACGACAGCGGATCAATACCGATGTCTCTCTGGGGCGAGACGATACAGCAGGTCAACTCCGGCGACACGATAGAGGTCTCGAACGGCTACGTGAGCGAGTTCAGGGGAACCCCGCAGCTCTCCACCGGCAAGTTCGGCAAGATAAAGGTCGTCGAGAAGGGGGCTGGCGGATCTGCGCCCGCAGCAGAGGACGACTTCAGCTCAGAGGAGTCGATGTCCGAGGAGGACATGTAATCACCTCCTTCTCTTCCTTTTTTCCTCTTTTTCAACGTCAGTGGGGCGCATGCCCCAGTACTTCATAGTGTAGAACAGAGCGATAGCGCCCATCACCACGCCGAACCACAGGGTGACTATCCTTGTCATTATCGTCAGCGCGGAGCTCATCGTGGTGTCCAGCCCGAAGGTGCTTCCAAGGAGGGCGACCAGCGTCCCGTCGGTCACCCCTATGTTGCCAGGCACCGCGGTCACCATGCCGAACAGCTGTGCGGTTGTCGATATCGACACCGTGCTTATCAGGTGCGGGCTCAGCCCTATGGC
>JAGWGP010000039.1 GCA_028867285.1 Microcaldota archaeon
ATTATTTTGCTCCCAGCCGCTATACGAGAACATGGCGCTTGCAAGAAGGGAGGCCGAGGAGAAAGCCAAGGGACTATCGGCTGCGGTAACAAAGATGCTAAGGGCCGAACTTGGAAATCTTATATCCCCTGAGCCGCCTAGGGTCGTATTCGACCCGAGAATGAAGGTGGGCAGCTCCAGCTCCAATTGGTCCACGAACACCATAAGGCTGGACCAGGAGTTCTACAGCAAAAACGTCATGGCGCTGGACAGGACTGTGCCTGTCGAGGTTTGCGTTATTGCCTACAAATCGTTCCTTGGGCCAAGGGGATTGCTCAAGACGCCGGCGTTCAACGACCCGCTCTTCCCTGTCGAAGACATGGGGAGAAGGAACACCTTCGTGAGCTGCAAGGAGTTCTCCTTCCCGCTCTTCGGGGAGGCGGTGTTCAATGCAAATAGGATAGCCAACGGCAACCGGAAAATAAGGGATGTCAAGCTGCTTATCCACCTTATCGAGTCGGCTGGGATGCGCATAGAGGATGCCAGCCAATCAGTGCTTTCGATGTATAAGCACATCAAGTACGGGACGGATATCGGCCTACGCACAAACTTACGGGAAGGCGCAGATGAGGGTATCATTAACAGCGCAATGGCTTCCACACTGGCATCGACAGTTGCTGTGCTTACGCTCATAGCCTACAGCATGGACACTGACAGGGCCATGAGGGCGCTGTTCGACGACCCGAGGGCGGTTCTCAGCAGGATAGCGGGTACGGAGGAGGCGCAGATGATAGCGTGCGTCAGGCGGGGATTCCTGCGCATTTTCAGTTGACCGGCTAGGCGCAGCGCCGATGCTTTCGTCAGGTATAAATATTATTTGCGACAGAAGTGCGCTCAGGGCACCATGTGCAGTGCCGCGGTACAAGCATGATGGACAAGAGGCTAGTGGAGTTCAACGCCAAGGTCATAGCCAGCGAGACCGTTAAGACGATAAAGGACATCGTCAGGGGAGCCCAAAGCGTCACGCATGAGCCGGCAGTGGTGCTGAGCAACGAAATCGGCGGCAACAGCATGGCCATGGACTACGGCAGGAGGGCCATAATGTTCGACCAGGCGAGGTTCGTGGCTGAGCCTGAGCTCATTCCTGTAGTCGTGTCCAGGGCAGCCGCAAGGTATGTTTACGGGGCTGAGATCCTCACCAAGGAATACCGTGAAAGCAGGATGGGGGCTGTGTATCCTCCGATGACCGCGCTCGACGCGCAGATCTACGTATCCATAACCGAGTCCTTCTCCAACTTCGTTTCGGGATACTGGCGCAGCCCTGACAGGCGCGGGCTTGGAAGGAAGGACCGTATCGTGAAGAACATGTTCGCGGAGTTCAGGTCCCTTGAGGGGCTGGACTACTACCTGAACGGCCTTGAAAGGTACATCACAAGGAAGGGCCCGGAGGTCGGGGTGATGGTCGGCCCGGACATGAGCGTGAACAGGAAGGTGCTTGGTTCTGCCGTAGCCACGATAGTGTACGAGCGCGCCGGGTTCGATCCCGTCAGGACCATCAACGTGCTTTTCGACCAGCCGCAGGGGGTGCTCGATTTCATAAGGGAGGATTCTGACGCAAAAATAAGGTGAGCGCATGGCCATCAAGAACGGATTCAACCCACAGCCCGTGAGCGAGCTATCCGTCAAGCTCATGAAGGGGCTTCTGGGCGAGAAGGCGAGGGGGATAGAGCCGCCGAGCGTAGGGCTCGTTGACATGCCGGAGGGAATAACGCACAGGGTGGGCATCTGCAAGAACGAGCTGGACATAAACAACAGGCTTGCGGAGACCGACCCTGCTTTCGCTACAGCAATGGTGATGAGGGGCGTCGTCACCACCAACTACATCGGAAGCCTGTGCCGAATGGGAATCGTCAACTGCGACGGCAAGTCCAGGGAGACCTTCGACGGGAAGATGACAAGCCTTGACGCCAAGATATACAAGTCGATGGTCTACAACTGCACCTCGGAGCTCGTGGCCTCGCTCTTCGAAAGGCATGAGCAGATAATATCCCACAAGGGCCTTGGGCTGGACATTGTGGCGCGACACCTCTTCGGGGACCAGCCGCTGTGGGAGCCCTTCTGCGACGCCAGGGCCGTGCACGGCTACATAAAGGATGCGTTCGGCACAGGCGCGACAAACTGCAGCATAGAGCTCGTAGGCCTGGATGCCAGGGACTCTATGGGCCACATATCCGACTACATGTCGAACTGCATCACGCTGCTGGTCCTGCTGAGCAACTGCGGCGACATAACAAAGTCGCTGAAGGACCTATGGGACACGCCTGGCAACATAATCGAAAAGCTTAAGGGCGAGGAGTGGAAGGACCTCGAGGAGGTCATACTCAGGCGGGAGCGACAGAACGCTTTGGGCGGCCCGCATTTCTACCGTTGACCGGAGGGCGACGGCCCGTCCGCCGCACAGGTTAAATATCTTGGCTCTGAATCGTCTGCGTGGAGCGTGGGCGTGGGTTTTACAGGGAGACATCGCGCGACGACAGTGAGACCGCCGCACAGATAAAATCAGTGCTCAGGGAGGCCGCGGTCGGCTTCCTGATTACTGCGAAGGGGAGGTTCGACAGCCTGGGCGTTAACGTCGGCATGGATAACCTGGTGAAGGCCACGAGCGCCATATACAACGCGCTGTCCGACAGGTACCTGATGAAACGCGACGACAACATCTCCGGTTTTACAGTCGGGCTCCCCCCAAAGGACAGGATGAGGCTGGCAGAGATTGCAATGAACGATTTCTCTGTGTTCATAAAGGAAGCGGATGGGGCGATAGCGATAAAGTTCCTAAACATGTGCATATCAGGCCATGAGGACGGGAACGCCAAGGACTTCCTGAACGAGCTCGTGTCCAACGACCCGAGGGGCTGGCTCAAGGAGTCCAAGGGGGCCAATATGCTGAGGCTCGACGCGATAGGCGGCAGGCACGAGATCGTGCAGCTCGAACGCATAAGCTCGGCGGGGCGCTCACCAACCCTTTAAATATTTCGACGACATAATGGTTATTGATGATAAGGGAGGCCGGTCTTTACACTGACATGGGCAAGGGGATGATAGAATGCAGGGCGTGCGCAAGGCTCTGCAAGCTCAGGGAGGGCGCTAACGGGTTCTGCTATGTGCGCAGGAACGTGGGCGGCAGGCTGCAGCTCATGAACTACGGAGTGCTCGAGGCCATACAGATAGACCCGATAGAGAAGAAGCCGTTCAGCCACTTCATGCCCGGGACTTACGTCTTCGGCATAGGCACATCATCGTGCAACTGGGGCTGCCAGTTCTGCCAGAACCACAACATCTCCAAGGACAAGGAGATACAGGGGGAGTACTTCTCTCCCGAGCGCATCGTCGGGATGGCGCTGGAGAACAACACGCAGGGAATAGCCTTCACATACAACGAGCCGACGATATTCATGGAGTACGCGATAGACGTAGCCAGGCTTGCGCACAGGGAGGGTCTGGCCACGATGTTCGTAACCAACGGGTACATGACGGAGGAGGCGGTGCTGGCGATGAGGGGCAACATCGACGCAGCTGTTGTCAACATCAAGGGCAACGCCGAGCAGAAGTTCGCCAACAGGTTCGAGGCCGTAGTGTCAAACGAACCGATATTCGAGTCAATGGCTGCGATGAAGAGGGCGGGCATACACCTGGAGATGACCGACCTTATAATACCGAGGGTGGGCGACTCGCTAGAGGCGTGCGGCGCCCTGACGAAGAGAGTGGTCGAGACGCTGGGCCCGGATGTGCCCATGCACTTCAACGCCTTCCACCCAGACTACAAGATGATGGACTATCCGGTCACGGACTACGCTACGCTGAAGGCGCACAGGGACATAGCGGAAAGCAACGGAGTGAACTACGCTTACATAGGCAATGCGTATGGCAATCCACATGAAAACACCGTGTGCCCAGGATGCGGGGGCATAGCGATAGGCAGGGAGGGCTTCTCCATCACTTCGTGGAACCTGGATGCCTGGAACAGGTGCAACTCCTGCGGGACAGCGGTCCTGATGCGTGGGACAGTCCCGAAGAGCTTCCCGGAAAGGAGGATAGAGAGCCTGCTCTGAATCTCGTCCATCGCCGTTGCTCCTGGAAGCCTTAAATATCTGGTGCTGCGCAGTCTCTCAAAAAGGGTCGCAATGCAGAAGCTTTCGGGGTCGTCGGACATACGCGCTGAGCTGTACAGGCTTGTGCAGCACCTTCGCACTGCCAGCGAGTCGAGGTGCGTAGTTTTGGGCGAGGAGGCGAAGCGCGTGCACAGCTTCGGGCACACTTATGATTTCGGGGTCGAGCTGGCTCTCGCGCCGAGAGAGACGGGGGTTTTATCCAAGGTGCTGTCGATCAATGGGTATGACTACCAGGACTTCAAGGACAGCGTTCTGGTCAGGGCATCGGGCTTTCCGATACGTGTGATGTCAAGGAAGGAGGTCTACGGGATTCCGATCGGGGACCTGCAGTGCAACTCCGTGAAGATGGATGTGCCCTTGGGAAGCGGCGGCAGCGGCAGGTACAGCGCGGATTTCGCCAATCCACTGCATCTGGCGATAATGGAGTACTACAGGATGAAGAGCAACCCATTCTTTGAGAGCACAGCCACTGGGTTCATACTAAACTACATCGGCAAGGCCCAGCTGGGGACCGACTATATGGAGAAGGGGAGGGCTTTCGTCAAATCGAACGAACTCGCCCTGAAGCGGTACCTTAAGGGGGAGTTCGAAGGCTTCACGGGAATGGTGCTCAGGCACTTCTCCCCCTGATCCTTTTCGACAGCCTCTTGTATATGCCGTGGACGAACAGCTTCCTGTCAAGGCCTGGGCCTATCCTCTCGATCGTGGAGCGGCCCCTGTAATCAGACAAAAAATGGTCTATCGCTGCCATGTCCATAGACCCGAGCTTCCATCCCGATGCGCCGAGAATCTCCTTGACGTGCTCCACGCTGCTCGCCTTGGGTATTGCCGAGATGTTGCCCTTGGATATTATCCAGTTCAGCGTGGCCTGTATCGCCGTCCTCTCGTACTTACCGCCTATGTGCTCCAGCTGCTTGCGAAGCGCCCCGTACTCCCTCCCCAACAGCTTCCCGTGGCCCAGCGGGCTGTAGGCTATTATCGTTATGCCGTTCTTCCTGCAGTACGGCATTATGTCCGACTCTATGTCGCGCACCATTGGGCTGTACTCCACCTGGTTGGACACTATCTCGCATGACTTGAGCGCAGCCTGCGCGGCTGCGGTCTCTTCGGCAGAGAAGTTGCTGACGCCTATGTGGCGTATCTTCCCGTCCTTTACAAGCCGCTCCATCGCCCGCATCGTCTCCTCTATGGGGATGTTGCGGTTGGGCCAGTGCAGCTGGTAGAGGTCTATCGCCTTGACGCCGAGCTCCCTCAGGCTGGCATCGCACGACCTTATCACGTCGTCGTACGAGAAGTGGTGCGGCGACACCTTCGTGGCAACGAACACCTCATGGCCTGCTACCGCCCTGGCGACTATGCCCTCGGTGCGGTAGTACTCAGCGGTGTCCACGAAATTCATACCGTGCTCGATGGCGTAGCGTATAGCCTCCTCGGACGCTTTTGGGTTTGCGCCCATGTTCCATGTGCCTATGCCCAGCACGGGTATCTTCTCGTTCGTCCTTCCGAGCCTGACGTATTCCATGGGTGCCTATCGCTTTGCGTTTTATTATACCTTGCTGGGACAGCGGGCCACGTCGCTAGGCTTTTTAAGGTTTCGTTCGGAATAGATACTGATTATCATGCCAAGGAGAGAGAGCAAGGAGATGGCCACTGCGCCTGTCATACTGCTAATGCTGGGCGGGATCTTCGTCCTGGTCGCGGGCATACTCATAATAGGGTTCTCTGTTGTGGGCAACAACGTGGTGCCGAGCTTCACGCACACCGAGACCTCCGCTGCTGCGCTTGCCGCATTCGGCGTGATAGGGTTCATAGAGCTTGTCTGCGGGCTGATGATGATAATCTCGGCTGTGGTTATGAACAACGGCAATCCGCAGAAGGTCACGGACTGGTCGGTTGTCGCGCTGATATTCTCAGGCATAAGCATAATGGGCGGCGGGGGCTTCCTCGTTGGCTTCGTGTTCGGGATAATAGGGAGCATACTCGGCATAAGCCACAGGAAGTGAACGTGTTTTCATGAAGGCTGTCATTCTCGCAGGGGGATATGGAAAAAGGTTGCGCCCGTTGACAGAGGAGAGGCCGAAGCCTCTAGTTGAGGTGGGTGGCAAGCCTATAATCGAGTGGCAGGTCAACTGGCTCAAGTCAATGGGCGTTGACTCGTTCATAGTGCTGGCCGGCTATCTCAAGGAAAGGGTAATAGACCACCTCGGGGCGGGCAGGAAGTGGGGCGTCAAGATGGCGTACCTCATAGAGGAGGAGCCGCTCGGCACCGGCGGAGCGCTAAAGAACGCCGAGCACCTGCTGGAGAACGAGAAGAGGTTCGTGATGGTCAACGGCGACATAATAACGAACATAGACTTCAAGGACGTGAAGAACGACTCCACTGTAGCCACAATGGCGCTTGTGCCGCTCAAGAGCCCGTTCGGCGTAATAAAGACTAGCAATTCGCACATAACCCAGTTCGTGGAGAAGCCGGTGCTGGAGGACTACTGGATAAACGCCGGCATCTACGTAATGAAATCGGAGATATTCTCCATGCTGCCCGAGAAGGGGGACATTGAGAAGTTCACCTTCCCGAAGCTGGCGAAGGAGAACCAGCTGGGCTGCGCCAAGTACACCGACAGCTACTGGAGGTCAGTGGACTCGATGAAGGACCTCGAGGAGGTCAGCAACGACCTGAAGGAGCACAAGGTGTACAGGGGCTTCTGATACTAACCTACCTGAACTTCAGGACGACCAGGTCCTCGAAGAAGTAGTGCGAGTGCCCGACAATCTCGGCATTCAGCCGCTTTACGTCTTTTTTGTAGCCGTTGAACGAGCTCTCCACCATTAGCACGATGTGCGCCTTGAGCAGGTGCTTCCCGTACTGGGAAAGGAACCGGTCTATCACTTCGCGCCCACGCGTGCCGCCGTCAAGAGCGGGGTATATGCGCTTTGGCCTGTTGATGTCGAGACGCCTGAATGGCTTGACCACGCTATGGATATTCATCCTTCCCTTGGCCAGCGGTGCCGATGGGACGTACGGCGGGTTGAATATTATGGTGTTGAACTTCCCCTTTACCCTAGAGAAGAGGTTGGTCCTTACGAATGTGCCCGGCACGCCGTTGAGATCGGCATTCCGCCTCGCGAGTTCCAGGGCGTCCGGGTTTATGTCGGCGAATGTGACCTCGCACCCCTTCATCGCCGCGATTATCCCCTGAATGCCGCTGCCGGTCCCTAGATCAAGCACCCTCCCGAATGCGTGGTGCTCCACAGCCCTTGCAAGCAGATCCGAGTCTTCCGCCGGCGTGTACACCTTGTTGGAGTACTCCATCTTCAGCCCGTCTAGCAGCGTCATGGGATTTGCCACCTATATCTTTCTTCTCTTTGCCCTTGAGCGTATTTTTGAAATGGTTTTCTTAAGTTCTTTGGTCTCATCTTTCGTGTGCATGCCGGCAAACTTCATAATGCGCTTCATTAGATCCGCGTATAAATCGCCATTATGATGTATATGCCTTGTGTTTTGGTGGGAGGGGGACCACAAACAAAACCCCCAGAAACCCATGCCCTTGGTAGCGCTAGACCCTCGTCA
>JAGWGP010000003.1 GCA_028867285.1 Microcaldota archaeon
AGATTCAGCCCGTCGGATGTCCTGAACTCGACAAGCCTGCCCTCAGGGAAATCCAAGCGCGGCATAAACCCAACAGGTTACACATCTCTGGGAAGTTATATATATTTCCTGCCGCCCAGTAGTGCCGATGTCCGGAGAGGAGACCAAGGCAACGGGGCACACTACAAGGCAGGCGCTCGCAAGGGCAGCGCACGTCTTCAACTTCAGGGCGGACGTAAGGAAGCTCAGGAGGCTTGAGGAGGAGAGGGTAGCCCTCATTGAGCAGTTGAGGGGCGGCACGGCGATGGTGGAGCGGGACCCTGGCGCGCTGAAGAGGCTAACCTACCTCTTCAGGAAGGAGGACGCCATGAAGTGGTACCACAAGGCGATGGGCATCTCTGGCGACAAGTACGGCATAGCCAACAGGTACATCAGGGAGATAAAGCAGGTAAGCGAGGAGGGAAAGCTCGGCCAGGCGCCCAACAGGACATTCGACAGGAGGGAGGCCGCGATAGACGAGATACTGAACGACATGGTGCGATACGTGGACAAGGCGAACAGGGAGTTCCACATATACTCAAAGCTCTTCGCGAAGGCGATGAGGATAAACGCGATCAAGTCCAAGATACAGATGTCAATAGTGGGGGGCGTCTGGGTCGGATTGAGCCCGGTGGTGGCGACGGGAATAGCAGTCAGGATGGACCCCGCGGATTTCGCGAACACGGATATCGGCATGCTCATCGGTTTCTCGGTTGGAGGGGCTCTGAGCGCGATAGGGTTATCAGCGGGCCTCTACTCGGCAAGGATCAGGAAGTTCGAGGCTGCGGACAGGGAGCGGACGCAGAAGGATTCAGCCGGAGGAGACGGCGGCGCTTAGCCGCTTCAGCGCAAGGTACTTGTCCTTTCCCTCGAGCCTCGCTTGGTCTATTATCTGCTGCATCGATTCAACGACGTTGTCGTAGGTCTTCCTAGGGACGGGGAAGGGTATGCCGTCCTTCCCGCCAAGGTTGTAGGCGTACATGACCGGGTCCCTGTAGGCAAGCTCCCTGTCGTAGATAAGAGATGCCACGAGTGCGAGCGACCTCACCGTGGCCCGGCCCATCCCCTTGACGAGCAGCAGCTCCCTGAAGTCCCGGGGGTCGAGCTCCGTCGCCCTCCGTATCGTGTCGATGGCACGCCTGCTCATGTCTATCCTAGGCACTATCTCGTGCCTTGATGGATAAAGCGACTTGGATGCGACGCGCTCGTATTCCGAGAGCGCCTCCTTCATCCCCTCCCTCGCCCAGGAGTTCCTGGCGTATGTGAGGTCCATGCTGTTTAGCTTAAGCTTGGTCTGTATCCCCGTGTGGGGCTCGCTCGCGACGTCGTTGGCGTTGACGTTGTCGCTGAACCACTGGAACCTGATCGCGTTGCTGCTCTGCGGATGCATCGCCTGCTGGACCACTGCCCACTTCCTGTTCCTGGTGAAGATGAACGCGTGGTGGTAGATACCGATATCGTCGTAAACGAGTGCGGAGTCCACCTTGGCCGCGAGCCTGCTCAGCTCCCTGAACCTCCCCTCCTCGGAGGAGACGTTGAGAAGCTCGGCGCCGGCGCCTATCTGCTCCGGGGTCTTCAGCCCCTCCTTGCCCTTCCCGCCTGCGATGAATATATCGGTGCTGCCGGCGAGCGCCTCCTTCAGCGCCCCCACCGTGACAGTGGTTGTGCCGCTGCTGTGCCAATCGTAGCCGATCGTGCAGGCGAGCGCCTGGAACCAGTCCTTGTCGCTCAGGCGGCGCACCAGCTCGTCGGGCCCAAACTCGTCTATGATGACGTCCGATATCGCCCTGCTCAGCCTCACCATTCTCCCGAATAGCCACTTCGGCGCGTGGCCGCCGTGAAGGGGAAGGACGGTCGCAGAGTGCATGATCCTGATGGTCAACGAAAATAAATATGCCAGGCGTGGAAAAGCGTATATCGCAGTAACGCATATATTCCTTCAGGCCAGAGCAATAGCATGGGCAGAGGAAAGGGCAAGACCGTGGGCCTGTCGGCGCTTGACCACGCGGCAGGGGAGCTGCAGTGGCTATCCGAGCATCCGAAGGAGGCCAAGGGCACGTCGATGAGGCAGGTGAGGAAGGACATCGCCACGCTCACCAGGGGCGCGGCCCAGCAGGTATCGGGCATGTCCAAGGGCATAGCCCTGAGGGGAGGCAAGATGGTGGACCCCATGGGCCTCGGCAGCTCAGTTATAGACGAGATAGTCTAGCCGCGCAGTACCTTCCCGATCTCGTATATGTTGCTCAGCTTGTGGTCTATCCACGGCTCGGCGTAGCCTCCCTCCCCGCCCACGAGGACGGTTGTCATCCCAAGCTGCTTGGCTGGGAGCAGGAACTCCTTCTTGTCGTCGACGAACATGGTGCTCTGCGGGTCGTAGCCCGTGGCGGCGCCCGCGCGCAGGAAGGCACGGATGTCCGGCTTGGCGGCGAAGCCCATCTCCCTCGCGCCGATCACCTTCTCGAACCTGCCGCTGACGCCGAGCGTGGAGACGACCTTCCACGCATACTCCGAGTAGTTGTTGGTGAGTATCGACATCCGAGCATCGGTCGAGCCGAGGACAGACCTAAGCTTGGGGTCGGCGGCCACGCCGTTCCTCAGGAGGTCCACGCTCATGCAGGTGCCCCTCACGAACTCGTCGTAGGTTATGCCGTACTCTCTCTCGAAGAGGTAGGCCGAGTAGTCCACGCCGTACTTGCCGAACAGCCTGTTGCGCAGCGGCATCACCTCATCGGTAGGTATGCCGAGACGGGCCGAGGTGTACACCAGGAAGGCGGCCATCAGCGCCTGCCGGAGCTGGGCGTTGAGCCTGTACAGGGTCTCATCATTGTCGAACAGTATGTTTTTGACGGTCATAGGTAATCACCATTGCTCTCTCCAGGCCTTGGGAAAAAACAAACGCAGGAAGGGACCGAGCGACAGCTCAGTCATCCGATGCAAACCCCGGATGCGCCTGGCCCATGGGCATCGGGCATCAGACGGATCCTGAGACGTGATACCTATGGCGGCCCGAGGAGAAACCGGAGCGCATGCCGTCGGCTGGGAAAAGCCGTGCCTTAGCCGTTGCGCGTGCGCCAGTCATGTTCCAGACCTCATAAGTAATGGGTTAGTGGGGAAGGACGTATAAAAGCGTTGTGTGCGAAAACCGCATTGCGCGCCGGAAGCTACAGAGTCCTCAGCGCGTCTATGGGCTCCAGCTTCGACGCGCGCCACGCGGGATAGACGCCGGCGACCACGCTCACGAGCATCGCCACAGCTATCGCCTCGATTATCGTGGAGAGCGGGAACACGGGGCTGAAGGAGATGGAGCTCGATGAGGAGCTGCTCCCGCCCCCGAAGCCACCGCCGCTACCGCCCCCGCCGCCGAACTGCGCGTTGCCACCTCCGCCCCGCCCGCCGCCTCCGCCAGAGGTGGTTGCTGCGCCGGAACCTGCGCCGCCGGAGCCGTTGGACCCTGCGCTTAGGACTGTGGAGAGGCCGTAGGCCCCGCCCGCGCCGACGGCTATGCCGGCTATCCCGCCAATGAGCCCGATCAGCAGCGCCTGTATCAGGAATATCATGAGTATGTGCCTGTTCTTGAAGCCCACCGACTTGAGTATGCCGATCTCATGGGTCCTCTCATAGACGGCGATGAGCATTATGTTCATTATCCCGATGGCAGCGACTACAAGGGAGACCCCCGCTATGACGGCGAACAGGAGGGTTATCGAGCCGAGTATCGATGATGTGGTCTGTATCAGCGCGGCAGTGGTGGTGATCCTTGCGCTGTTGCCGTAGATGTTGGATATCAGCGCGGCGGTGGAGTTGACCGTGGTGGTGTTGGAGGCAAGGACCAGCATCATGTTGAAGGATGACTTGTGGAGCAGCAGCTCGGCCGCAGACAGGGACATCATTACGCCGGTGTCTATGGGGATTATGAAGCCGCCATGGGCCTGCAGGATACCGGCGATCGGGATGCCGATGGATGTGCTGCCCTTCCCCTCGAGCTTCAGGGTCGCGGTCTGTCCGACTATCACCGACTGCGCGCCTGAGCCGGAGGCGGGAAACGCTACGGTGTGGCCGACCACCGCGATCGGCGCTATGGTGTCCTGGTATATAGTTCCCTGGTACATGCTCACGTTGCCGCCAAGGAGCTGCTTCAGCCCCTGCGTGGTGGTGCCTATCAGCGTCACTGAGGAGTTCTGGCCGCCCGAGGACAGGCTTCCGCTGCCGGTCAGCAGGGGCGTCACGCTGGCCACGTTGGGAAGGCCGGAGACCCTGGCGGAGTCTGCGACCGTGAATCCCACGGGACCCACAGAGGAGACTATTATCGAGGTGGGGCCAAGTGAATTAAGGGAGGCGCTTATGCTCTGGCTCAACCCAGCGGTGACCGATGTCAGCCCTATTATCGCGGCCACGCCTATCATCACCATGACAACGGTGAGGGCGGTCCTTACCTTCTTCTCGCTCAGGTCCCTGTAGCTCAGCCAGAAGATGTCTTGTATCTCCATCCCTAATCCTCACTTCTTGTGCTGGCGCGTCTTCTTCTTCTCCCTGTAGAGGAGGAAGCCGAGCACCATTATGATCACAACAAGGAGGAGCAAGATTATGCCAGAGCCCCCAGTCGAGTGCCTTGCGTACGTGGACGCGCCTATCGCGTTGGCGCTTGCGAAGCCCGTGCCCAACGTTACGGGCACGTCTATCACGGTGCTCAGGTTCTGCCTCAGGCTGTTGAGGTAGTTGACCCTCACGGGTATCACGTACGCGCCCGCCTTGGTCCCTGCCCCGGAGGTCAGGGTCAGCGTTACCGGAGTCTGGCTGTCTGTGGCCATGTCGCCGACGAACACGGTGTTGGAGCCGTAGGCTGAGAATCCGCTTGGCGGCAACGGGGTGGCAGTGACCGCGGATGCGCCCGCAGTGCCCACGTCAGTCAGCACGAACGATATCGAGAATATGCCGCCAGGCGTGGGCGTGGTCGGCGAGAGCGTGGTGCTGGAGGGCGTTATGTTTATTATCCCTGTCGAGAGCACGGTCGGATTGTAGGATATCTGCTCGGGCACTATCCCGTTGTAGAGGTTTATGGTCATGTTGATCGGAAACGACTGGGTCGCGTTCTTGAAGACGAAGACGCTCTGGGTCAGGTTGAGAGATCCCATCGGCCCTATGGCGCCGACGCCCACCGGCTGTATCCCGAGGAAGGTGCCGTCCGAGCTTGGCATCGCGGACTTGATGGATATGTAGTTGAGCGTGGTGTTGCCGGCGTTCGACAGCATGAGCGTCACGTTCTGTATCTTGCCGGATGTCAGCACGCCGGGGAGTATGCCGACCTTGAGCGCGCTTGGGCAGGTCTCGGTGCCGAAGCTTATGTTCCTGACCTCGCTGTCGCTGTAGAGCTGGTCGAAGTCGTAGTTTATGCTTACCCCGGTAGAGATGAGCGAGGATGCGTTGAGGCTCACGAATATTGGAAGTATGATGGTCCTGGAGCTGTTGGCGCTGACGTTTATTGTGCCGCTGGTCGTGCCGTTGCCGAACGAGTATATGTTCTTGGAGTTTATCCCGAGAAGTACGCCCTGCATCTGCGCAGAGCCCGGCGGCGATGTCACGGTTATCGGCAGCTGGTTCACCTGGCCCTTGCAAAGTGTGAGCACGTTGGTGCTGAGCTGGAAGTTCGGAGGGTTGGGTATCGGTGTGGGGCCGCTGGTTCCCGCAAACGCGAGCAACGGGGCCAGTGTTGCCGTCAGCAACGCCATCAACAACATTGTGTTCGAGTTCATCTCATTACCTGGTTCTTGAATATCCTGCCGTCCCTTATGTGTATGACGCGGTCGCAAGACCTTGTGAGCTCGGGGTTGTGCGTGACCATCACGACCGTCACCCTCCGCTTCCTGCTTATCTCCTTGAAGAGCCTCATCACGTCCTCGCCGGACTTCGTGTCGAGGTTGCCGGTGGGCTCGTCCGCGAGCACCAGCGCGGGGTTGTTGACCAGTGCGCGAGCGACCGCGACCCTCTGCTGCTGGCCGCCGCTAAGCTGGGTGGGCTTGACGTTCAGCTTCTCCCCAAGGCCAAGCTGCGATAGCATGCTGTCGGCCCGCTCCCTCCTCTCGGATGCGGGTATGCGGTTGACCATCAGCGGCAGCTCCACGTTCATCTCGGCGGTGAGGCCGTTGACCAGGTTGTAGGCCTGGAATATGAAGCCGAGCTTCTGGTTCCTGAACTCGGCGAGCCTGTCGCCGTCCATCTTGGAGGTTGCCACGCCGTCTATGAAGAGCTCGCCGGAGGAGGGCTTGTCTATAGTGCCGAGTATGTTCATCAGCGTGGACTTTCCGCTTCCCGACGGCCCCACGATGGCGACGAACTCCCCCTTCTTGAGAGAGAAGGATATGTCGCTGAGGGCGTCCACCTCCACGGACTCGGACCTGTAGACCTTGGAGATCCTGTTCACCCTCACCGAGTAATCGGCCATATTGCTATAAGCAAAGCCACGATTAAATACGTTCGCACTCGTTTGCGGCATCAGCAGGAGAGAGGGCAATCAGTTTTATAATCTCCGCAGTCATTATATTATAATTGGGACTCGGCGGTATCAAAATGGCAACCGGATTGGACGCAGTTATCAGGAAATATGCGGTCAAGAACGCGATCGACTACGGCAAGGCCAGCCCGGGCTCGGTCTTGGGAAGGGTGCTGGGCAGCCACCCCGAGGCTAAGGCAGACATGAAGGCGCTCAACTCGGCGATAGCGAGGACGATAGAGGAGGTCAATAAGCTGGACAGGGCGGCGCTGGAGGCCGAGTACTCGGAACATCAGGAGGAATTCGACAAGCTCGAGAAGAAGAAGGCCGACGAATCGGTGCCCAAGTTCGTGTTGGAGGGCGCGGTGAAGGGGGATTTCGCCACCAGGTACGCGCCCGCGCCCAACGGTTACATGCACCTCGGCCACGCTAAGGCGGCGCTGATGGCGAGCGAGTTCGCGCGCATCTACGACGGCAAGATATTCCTCTACTTCGACGACACAAACCCTGAGAAGGACAGGCAGGAGTACGTGGACGCGATGAAGAGGGACCTCGCCTGGCTTGGGATCAAGTTCGACCACGAGTACTACGCAAGCGACAACGTGGAGAAGGTCTACGATGCGACGAGGGAACTGATCGCAAAGGGAAGGGCCTACGTCTGCGAATGCGAAGCGGAAGGGATGAGCAAGGACAGGTACGAGGGGAGGGAGTGCGA
Source organism: Microcaldota archaeon (assembly GCA_028867285.1). Taxonomy (GTDB): domain Archaea; phylum Micrarchaeota; class Micrarchaeia; order Micrarchaeales; family Micrarchaeaceae; genus JAGWFU01. The sequence goes on from JAGWGP010000003.1 coordinate 7,221, forward strand.
GCACAGGAGCAGGAGCGCGAAGGAGAACGAGGAGCTGTTCGCAAGGATGCTGAACCACAAGATAGAGGAGGGAGGGGCCATAGTCAGGTTCAAGGGGGACATGGCGTCGCAGAACACCGCTATGAGGGACCCGACCATCCTCAGGATAAAGAACGACGCCCACTACAGGCAGGGCACGAAGTACAGCGTATGGCCCACCTACGACATAAACACGCCGATAATGGACTCGCTGCACGGTGTGACGGACGTGATAAGGAGCAAGGAGTTCGAGCTCAGGGACGAGCTGGCGGCGGCGATACTCGACGCGATGGGAATGAGGAGGCCGAGGATACACTCCGAGTCGAGGCTAGTGATAAAGAACAACGTGACCCACAAGAGGGAGCTGAACAAGCTGATAGAGGAGAACATCCTCACGGGATGGGACGACCCTAGGCTGGTCACCATATCCGCGCTCAGGAGGAGGGGCATAAGGCCCGAGGCGATCAGGGAGTTCGTGCTGAGGTTCGGCATGAGCAAGACGGACAGCAAGGTTGGGATAGAGATGCTGCTTGCGGAGAACAGGAAGGTGGTGGATGCAACGGCAAGGAGGATCTACTACGTAGAGGACCCGGTCAGGCTCGATATCGATGGATTCGAGGGCAGGCTGGTGGAGCTCAAGCTGCACCCGACAGCCGACCTGGGAAGCAGGGATTACAGGGTGAACGGAACTGTCTATGTCAGCAAAAGGGACGCCGACGCCATGAAGGAGGGAATCCAGGTGAGGCTGAAGAACCTGGCCGATGTCGAGATAACCGGCAGGGGCAAGGCAATCAGCGCCAAGCTCTCGCGCGGCGAACAGGGGGGAATTGTGCAGTGGGTGCCTGCCGATGACCATCTCGAGTGCACGATAATGGTGCCGGAGAACCCGCTCGATGACGAGGGCAAGCTCAGGAGCGACAGCATGAAGACAAGCAGCGGCTATGTTGAGGGCTATGCGAAGACGCTCAAGAAGGGAGACGTAGTGCAGTTCGAGAGGTTCGGCTTCTGCGTGCTGGACAGCGAGAGGCCGATGCGGTTCATATTCATATCAAACTAGTTGGGGAGAAGATGAGGCCTCTTGTCGGGATGGCGGTTTCGTCCGCAGTCAGCATAGACATGTCAATAGACAGGGCAGAGCAGTTTGGATGCACCACGATGCAGACCTTCGTGAGCAGCCCCATGATATGGAAGGTCAAGAGCCTTGGGGAGAGGGAGGCAAGGGCGTTCGCCGAGAAGGCGAGGGCGAAGGGGATAAGCCCGACGGTGATACACATGCCCTATCTCGCGAACTTCGCCTCGCCCAACAAGGCGATATACGAGAGGTCAAAGGAGACGCTGCGGCTCAACATAGAGAGGTGCAACCAGATAGGCGCCGACTACCTAGTGCTGCATCTTGGCAGCGACATGGGACAGGGAAAGGACCAGGGGATACAGAGGGTGGTCGATGCGGTATCGGAGTGCATCGACAAGACTGAGGGCAAGCTCCTGCTTGAGAACCAGGCGGGGAGCGCCAACAGCGTGGGCTCGGACCTCAAGGACCTGCACACGATATACGAGGGGATAGCGAGCAAGAGGGCGGGTTACTGCATAGACACGTGCCACGCGTTCGCGGCGGGGTATGACATAAGGAAGGGGGAGGTCATGGAACGGATGTCCGGGGAGATAGACCTGGGCCAGGCCCATGTGATACACGTCAACGACTCCAAGTTCGACCTCGGCTCGGGCAGGGACAGGCACGCCAGGCTGGGCGAGGGATACATCGGCATAGATGGATTCAGGAGCTTCATAGGGTTCGGGGAGATGAGAAGGAAGGCGCTGATACTCGAGACCCCGACAGACAGGGAGAGCGACGAGCCGATAGCGGAGGTCAACAAGCTCAGGGAACTCGCATCCGGTAGATGAGATGGACGCGATAGGGATAGTGGAGAACATCAACACCATCTACGACAGGTTCGAGATACCGCCGAACCTCAGGCTCCACATGTACAGGGTGGCCACGGTGGGCGAGATGATATGCGACAGCTGGAAGAACGGCGGCATGAGCATCGACAAGGAGGAGATACTGGCCGCCTGCCTCACCCATGACCTCGGCAACATAGCGAAGATGGACATGGACGGGGACGGGTCGCTTAGCATGCTGGGAGGGGAGGCGGCGAACGTGGGCCACTGGAGGTCGGTGAGAAGGCGGATAATGGACAGGTATGGGAATACGCCGGAGGAGGCGACGCACAACATGGCAGTCGAGCTGGGAATAGACACGCGCATACTCTTCCTGATAGAAAACGGGGGAGGAGGACCGCTGCTGCTCACTGACAAGATAATAAAAACCGGGGACTGGTCGCTCAAGATACTTTCTTATGGCGACTGCAGGGTCACGCCGTTCGGCATAACAAGCGCAAGGGAGAGGATAGAGGACCTCCTGAACAGGTACGGGAGCGGACCCCTGGATTTCTTCAAGCAGGTGGACGAGGTTGAGGGGCAGATATTCGCAAACACGGGGATAGGGCCGCAGGACATCAACGACAGGTCGGCCGCGCATTACATAAAGAGGTACAGCGAGAGCTGACTCCCTTACATCGTCACGATCGCCTTGTTGGCGCGCTTTCCAAGCACCTCATATACGAAGACCGAGATCAGCACCACGATGACATATGTCGCGACTGCAAAGTAGAATGAGGACGAGAAGGCAAGCCTGGAGTTGAACTCCGCTATGAAAACTCCCGCAATGGGGGCTCCGATGCTGCTGCCGAATATCCTGAATACGACGTTTGTGGATGTCGCGACTCCCATGTGCTTGCCCTCCACGCTCAGCACAAGGAGGTTCACGAGTGAGACGTTGAGCATCGCCATACCCGCCCCAGCTATTGCCGCGCCGGCGACAAGATACCAGTATGTTCCAGAGAATGCGGAGATGAGGAAGCCCACTATGGAGACGATGGCGCCGGAGAGTATGTACGGCTTGGCGCCGTACTTGTGCAGCGTCCTCCCGACCAGCGGCGCAACAATGATGTTCATTACTGCGAAGGGCACCAGGGCGAGGCCAGTATGGAAGATGTCGAGGCCGTAGCCGAGCGGCGCAGAAGACTCGAACTCATAGGCGTACGTCTGGTAGGCGAGGAAGAACCCCATTCCGACTATGAGGGCGATGACGTTCGCGCCGAGCACGTTCCTCTGCTTGAGCATGGTGAAGTTGAGCAGCGACTGGCCCAGCTTGCTCGACCTCCTCTCGGTGATGGCGAAGAGCGCGAAGAATATTACGGCGATTACAAGGAAGCTTGCGATCGCGGGAGAGGTCCAGCCGAAGGCCGTGCCCTCAGAGAGCGCATAGACCGTCGCGCCAAGCCCGATGGCAAGGGCCATCGCGCCGAAGTAGTCTATCTTCGCCGCGGGCATTGAGAACCTCGATTCCTTTATGAACAGGAACACCAGGACAGTGAGCAATACCACGAACGGCAGGGCAGTGTGGTAGGTCGTCTGCCAGCCGAAGTTGTTGGATATGAATGCTCCGAGGGGAAGGCCTATTGCGCCGCCCAGGCCGAACATCGCGCTCAGGATCCCCTGCGCCTGCGGCACCTTCTCCCTTGGGAACTGCTCCCTCACAAGCGTCATCGCAAGCGGAAGTATGGTGAAGCCAACGCCTTGGACTATCCTTGAGAATATCAGGTATGCGAAATTGGGCGAGAAGCCGGTGGAGGCTACGGCAACCACGTATATCGGCATGACATATTTCAGGACTCTCTTCTTCCCGTAAACGTCGCCCAGTTTCCCCACTATGGGGCTGAGCGCCACGCCGCTCACGAGATACATGGACAGCACAAGGCTGACCTCTGCGGGATTCACGTTGAACTGCGACGCGATTGATGGCAGGGAGGGGACAAGCATGGTCTCTATGTACATTACCGTGATGACGAAACCTGCGAATATCAGTAGCGAGCGTCTCGCATATCCCTTGTCGTAAGTCTCTTGCTTCTGGACTGGCGCCATAATCAGACCTTAGGAAAACTATGCTAATTGCGAGCGAAGATATTTATCCTCTGCGCTCACTTCAGGCCGAACTCCTTCTTTATCTTGCCCACCTTGGGCCTTATCACGAACATGCAGTAGGGCTGGAGCGGGTTGTTCTTGTAGTAGTCCTTGTGGTAGTCCTCAGATTCGTAGAATGCGTCGAGCCTCTTGACCTCGGTGGCGACGGGCTTCTTGAAGTTCGGAGCGATCCGCTTGATGTAGTCGAGTATCACCTTCTTCTGCGCGTCGTCGCTGTAGAGGATTATCGAGCGGTACTGGGAGCCTATGTCGGCGCCCTGCTGGTTGACAGAGGTCGGGTCGTGCGATGTGAAGAATATCTCGAGCAGCTTCTCAAGTGGAGCCACCTTCGGGTCGTAGTCCACCCTCAGCACCTCTGCGTGGCCGGTCTCGCCGCTGCAGACATCCTCGTAAGTGGGGTTCTTGGTGTGACCGCCGGCGTAGCCCGGGGTGGTCTTCACGACGCCGTTGAACATCTTGAACACCGCCTCGGTGCACCAGAAGCATCCGCCGCCGAACACGATGCTGTCAGTCATTCGCCTCATCCTTAATCTTGTCACGAGGTACAAATCGCATGGATATGGAGTTGACGCAGTACCTTGTGTTCTTCTTGGTGAGCCTCTCGCCTATGAAGACGTGCCCAAGGTGAGCGCCGCAGTTGGCGCACTCTATCTCGGTCCTCTCGCCGTCGGGGTCGGGCAGCCTCTTCACCGCGCCGCTTATCTCGTCGTCGAAGCTCGGCCATCCGCAGTGCGCGTCGAACTTATCCTTTGAGTCGTACAGCTTTGCGCCGCAGCGCCTGCACACGTATATCCCGTCCCTTGAGAAGTGGTCGTACTCGCCGCTGAATGGCGCCTCGGTCCCCTTGTGGACTATGACCCTCTCCTCCTCGGGGGTGAGCTTGCTGTATTTTTTCTCTCCGGCCACGTAGAGCCTTGAAGCCGCAAATTAATATTACTTTCCAGGATAAGGGAAGCCTCGAGAGGGAATTGAACCCTCGACCTCTTGTTTACAAGACAAGCGCTCTACCACTGAGCTACCGAGGCACATAGGAAGTTTATACATAATGGTATTTATCTCTTGATGAAGATGCTGCTGTACCTCACGAAGGCGTCGGCCAGGGGGGCGAGTATCGAGAGCCTCTCCCCCGTCTTGCTTATGAAATCCAGGTTCTTCTTGGTGGCCCCGCCGAACAGCGCGATGAGCGCAGGATAGAGCAGGAGAGCGACAGCGAGGTTGACAACGAGGGCAATCCTGCTCTGGTGTAGCGCGAACGATATCCCGTAGAGCACGGCCAGCAGGGCGATGGACGAGAGCGACACCATTATTATGCTGCGGTACTTGTGCTGCAGCTTGAACTGGCTCTGCAGCGCCTTTATGTAGATAACGTCCAGCAGTATCGGGGTTATCACGAAGAGCGCGAGCAGCACGCCTATGCCCTTGAGCATCGGGGTGAGCACGATAAGCAGCGCCAGCTGTATGATGACCGCGGTGACCTGGTACAGCATGAACTTCTTGCTGTTGCCGAAGCCCAGTATCAGCGTGCCCGCATAGGTGCCTATCAGGCCGGCTGCCATCCCCGCTATCATTATGGAAAAGTACAATGGGGTCGTGGTGTAGGACGCCGAGAAGAGCAGATGGGTGAGCGGCGTCGACACCGATATCGCGTAGGCCAGGACAGGGAACAGGATAAGCGCGGTGTAGTAGAGGCTGTTGTTGTATATGGCACCTATCTTCTTCGCCGTGTTCTGCTTCATCAGTGCCCTAGAGAAAGCGGGCAGCAGTATGAGTGCAATGTCAGTTATGGTGAGGTCCACGAACCTGGCGAGCTTGAACGCCGCGCCGTAGTTGCCCACCACAGCAGCGGCAACGAATATGCCAAGGAAGAGCACGCCGAAGTTGGTTGCGCCGTTCATGGCAACGTGGGATACCACCACAGGCGCTGAGAACGAGGCGAGCTTCTTAGAGTCCTCCTTGGTCGGCTTGGCAGGCCAGTAGCCGCCCTTGAATACTATGTACAGGATTCCGACTATACCTCCAGAGAGCATCCCCAGAAGGTAGCCAAGCACTGCTCCGAGTATGCCGTAGCCGAGGAGCACTAGCCCGACCGAGAGAACAAGGCTCGCGGCAGAGTATATGGTGTTGCTTATCGCGGCCTCCTTCACCAGACCTATGCTGATCAGCGCGGCCAGCGAGAGGTTGTACAGCACGTAGAAGAACTCTGCGGATGCGCCCAGCTGGAGGGCGAGGGTCAGGCCGGAGTTGTGGTATACGCTGCCAGCAAGGTATCCGCTGAGGAGGATTCCTGCAATGGAGAGCGCAAGGCCGGCGCCAAGCGATATCATGTAGCCGCTACCCAGGAGCTTTCGGATCTTGTCCGAGGACTTTATCTCGGGCAGCATCTTCCTGAATGCGGTGCCCACCCCGAAGTTGCTGCTTATGCCCAGCAGGGTGGAGAAGGCTATGACAATGGTGTAGATTCCAAAGTCAGACGGCTGGAGCAGCCTGGCTAGGGCGATGAGCATCAGCAGAGTGAGCAGAGAGGTGAGCACGTCACCGATGACGTATATGGCGCCCCTCTTCGCTGTGACTATGGCGAGCTCCTCGACCTCGGAGGATGTCCTCGCCTCCTCCATCTTCGCCTGGCTCTTTAAGGTCTTTGGTGCCGCCATATTATCGTCCGTTATTAGTTCCTCAACGCGTTCGATACCACGTCGGCGAGAGCCTCGGTGAGTTTGGACGATAGGTTCAGCGACTCTGTCCTTATTAGGTTGACGCCCAATCGCGAAGCCAGCTCCCTGGCCTCTATGTCTATGTCGTAAAGTATCTCCAGGTTGTCTGAGACGAAGCCCACGGTGCAGACTACTATATTCCTGCTGCCGCCCTTGGCAAGCTCAGCTATCTTCTCGGTTATGTCGGGGCCCAGCCACTTCTCGCTGGCGTGGCCTGCGCTCTGGTAGCAGAAGGACCAATCAGCGAGCTCTGATGTGGCCGCGACCTTGTCGCAGGTCTCCATAAGCTCGAATGGGTAGGGGTCGCCGTCGGCCAGTATCCTCTCTGGAAGGCTGTGGGCCGTGAACAGCACATGCGCGTCGTTACCCACCGCATCGAGGGTCTCGGAGAGGTTGGAGGAGAGCGCGTTGATGAACTGGCCATTGGTGGACCAGCTGTTGACATACGTTGCCTCTATCGGCCTGCCGCTCTCGTTTAGCGCCTCCTCCACAAGCCTGTTGTAGTTCTGCGTGGTCATCGACGAGTTGTGCGGCGCGAGCGGCATGGCCACCATGTGCGTGTGCTTGGCCTCTATTATCTGGGACACTGCATCCTTTATCGAGGGCTTCCAGTGCTTGGTCCCCACATACACTTTGTACGAGCTGCCCTCCACGCGGTTCAGCCTTCGCTCCAGCTGCCTCGCCTGCATCTCGGTTATCTCCATCAGCGGGGAGCATCCGCCTATGCGCTCGTACCGCGCCTTCAGGTCTTCTATCTCTGCGTCCGTTGGCCTCTTGCCGTGGCGGATTGCTGTGTAGTATGGCTCGACCTCATCCTCAGAGGCTGGGCTACCGTAGACCATGAGCAATATCGCCACGCTGCTTCCGTCCATGAAATCATCTCGTGCTCTGGTGGACCGTGTCCACGAGCCACTTGACCTTCTCGAGCTCGGTGCCTGGGAGTATGCCGTGGCCCAGGTTGAATATGTGGCCACCTCTTGCGCCAGCCTGCTCGATTATCTTTAATGAGGAACTCCTTATTGTTGCTTTTGTTCCTAGAAGGATCCCGGGATCCAGGTTGCCCTGTATCGGGGTCGTCTGCCCGATTCTCGAACGCGCCTCATCGAGACCGATCCTCCAGTCGACGCTGACCACATCGCTGCCCGCGCTCTTGACCAGCTCGAGGAAGGACGAGGTCCCTGTAGTGAAGTGTATGGTGGGAGAGCTGCCCTTTATGCCTGCAAATATCTTCTTGGTGTAGGGGAGCACGAAATCCTGGTAATCGGAGGGGCCGAGGCAGCCCACCCAGCTGTCGAAGAGCTGCACAGCGTCCGCGCCGCTGCGTATCTGCTCCTTAAGGTAGGCGATCGTCATCTCAGTAAGCTTCTTCATGAGCAGCTCCCATCCCTTGGGGTCGTTGTACATCATCGACTTGGTCTTAGTGAAGTTCTTGTTGTAGCTGCCCTCTATCATGTAGCTCGCCATGGTGAAAGGCGCGCCAGCAAGGCCGATAATGGGGACGCTTGACCTCTTCTTAGTTATCCGCACAGTGTCCATCACGAAGTCCATGTCGCTCTTTGGATCGATCGACTTGAGCCTCTTCACATCCCCGATATTCTTTATCGCCTTCCTTATCACGGGCCCGATGCTGTCTTTAAGCTCAAAGCCGACTCCCATCGCCTCAAGGGGCAGCATTATGTCGGAGAAGCATATCGCAGCGTCGACGCCGAGCATATCGACAGGCAGCAGGGTCACCTCGGACGCGAGCTCGGGGTCCTTGCAGATGGTGACCAGGCTCTTCTTCTGCCTTATCTTCCTGTAGTCCGGGAGGCACCTGCCAGCCTGCCTCATCAGCCATATCGGCGTCATAGGGGTCTTCTCTCCCCTGCATGCCCTGATGAATAGGTCGTTCTTCGGCATCAACCATCAACGTCTAGATATTCAGAATAAAGTGTCGAGTATCTCCTTCGGCTTTGCGTGCATCCCCAGGAATATCGGCCTCTCATTCATCGTGTACTCACGCACCCTCGCGCTCCTGAGCGCGACCACAGCCTCCTGGAAGAGCTGGAGGTACTCGGTCTCGTAAGACACCACGAACTCGTCCTCGAACAGCCCATAAGACCTTATCAGGTATTGCTTTATGCCGGGGAAGGTCTTGGCAATCTTCATGTGCTCTGCCATCATCGTGTCCCTGTCCGACTTCTCGAGCAGGTACCAGTGCGGCGTCTTCGAGAACGGATAGAATATCAGGTACTTGTTCCTCTCCTTCTTGCGCATCAGCTTGTCTATCACGTCGAGAGAGGAGTGCTGCGACTCCTTCACGAAGCCGAGGCAGGAGTACGATGGAGTAAGCGACCTTCCGAGAGTTGTGGTGAGGAGGTTCCTTATTCTGGCCTCAGTATCCTCCGGAGATGAACCCACTACCCAGAGAATCAGGTCAGCGGTGGCTGCGCCGATCGCGAGATACAGATGGGCAGGCGCCATGTCGTCCCTGTTGAGCCTGTTTATCAGCTCCTCCTTCGCGTATGCCTTGTCCTCCTTGCTGAGATTCCTCAGGCTAGGCTGAAGCTTGAACGTGACAAACTGTACGAATATCTCCTTGGGCATGTGTATCCTCTGCGCTTTTCACTTTGTGGGGAACACTCTAAGTAGTATCCCGCCGGGCATCTCCATTTCCTTGGCCAAACTTATGTTATGTATCCGCCATATGAGATCTGGCCCTCCCTGCACCTCCATCGTTTTCATTCTGACACGCTTTACGTTTATTGGCGCTGGCACATATGGGGTAGCGCCTTCTTTGGCAAGGGACTCCGAAAGCTCTGCCCTCAACTTAATCAGCTTTTTCTTCTGGGCATTGGTTGCATAAAAATCATAAGGGGCGATATTATCTTCTTTGGGGTCAATTCTTTTCCACTTGGGCCCTTTGGTGACTTCTAGGTCTAAAGAACGTATCCCTTTCATTATTCTGCCCAGCGCAGAGTCTACAGTTGCGCTTTCTAAGCTTATCAACTGAATCCTTGCTTTCTCAACACCTGCCATCATCTCACCGGTTCACTAAAGCATTTCATCTTTTTATACCTTCTATCTCAGTATCGCCTTGATTATCCCGTCAGTGGTGTGCTCCTCAGCAACCGAGTCGGGCTTCAGCCCAACATCGCTAGATGCTGCTGCGGTCTTGGGGCCTATGCAGACTATCTTGGGCCTGAACGTCGCGTTCCACTTTATCTCCTTTAGGCACCGAGACAGGTTCTTCGCTGCAGATGGGCTCGCTATCGTTATCACGTCAATCTTCCTTGAGAAGACATCGCTAAGTTCCGCCTTCTTTGGCTTTGTTGCTACAGTATCGTAGACAACAACCCTGTCGACAACAGCTCCCTTCTTCTTGAGCATCTCGTAAAGGCCGCTCTCCGCGATGTCGGACTGCGGAAGAAGTATCCTCTTTCCATTGACGTTGCCGACGCTCTTCGCTATCTCTTCTGATGTGTCGGCCTTGGGTATTGTTATCCCATCCATGCCGCCCTTCGCAAGTATCGATGCCGTTTCAGGCCCTATTGCAACGGTCTTGGCTTTGATCAGCTCGGTAATCCCCTCTTGTGCCAGCGCCTTTGCGGCGTTGGCGCTCGTGAATATGACGATATCGTAAGTTCCCAACTTCTTCATCGTCTTCTCGTCTATGCCCTTCATTCGAATAGCTATCATCGGCAGGAGTATCGGCACCGCGCCAAGTTCCTTCAGCTTGGAGGACAGCTGCTCTGACTGCTCCTTTGGCCTGGTTATCAGTATCAGCTTGCCCCTGAGCGAATCCGTGTTGTAGATAGTGCTCTCCCTTATCAGCTTGGCCCCGCCAGCGGCAAGCAGCTTCTCCGCAAGCTGGGCCCCCGCCGTGATGTTGTCCTTTGCATCGGAGGATATCTCTGCCTTGTACAGTTCGGTGCCGTCCTCGTTAGATATCATTCCGGTTATTTTTATCTTCCCTGCCTTGACCTCTGCGTATGCCCCGACTGGCATCCTGCACCCCACTCCGAACCTCCTGAGGAACTCCCTCTCCGCGTCTGTCGCAATCCTAGTGGACTTGTCCTCTATCTTCTTCAGCATCTCCGCGAGTTCCTTGTCGCCCTCGCGTATCTCGATGGCGAGGGCGCCCTGGCTAGGGGAGGGTATCATCATCGATGGCTCGATGAACTGGGTTATCCGATTCTTCATTCCAAGTCTCGCCACTCCTGCCGCTGCGATTATAATCGCGTCGTACTCGTTGTTGTCCAGTTTTTTCAATCTGGTGTCTACATTCCCCCTTAGATTTATTATCTGGAAGTCCTTCCTGTATGCGAGAAGTTGGCTTGTCCTCCTCGGACTGCTGGTGCCTATCCTCGCGTTCTTGGGCAGCCCGTCCAGCTTCGCCCCATTGCTCGATATCAGCACGTCCCTTGGGTCCTCGCGCTTTAGCACCGCGCCGATCGCAAGGCCGGGCATTATCTTTGGCGGCAAATCTTTGAGGCTGTGCACCGCCATGTCTATGTTCTTTGATATCAGCTCCTTCTCTATGTCCTTCGTGAAGACGCCGAGGCCGCCGATAATGCTCAGGGGAAGGTCCGACTTCTTGTCGCCCTCGGTCTTTATCACCCTTATCTCGATGTCCGCATCAGGAAACAGCTTCCTTATGGCGCCAACAGCCATCTCCGTCTGTATAAGGCTGAGCTTGCTGCCCCTTGTGCCGACAACGTACCTGCGGCCCACTTAATCATCCACTTAATCGCTGACTATGAACTTGTCGAGCTTCTCCCTTGCCCTCTCCTTCTTCCTCCTGTGCTCCTTGAGGAACTTGTTTATCGTGTCTGCTAGCGCCGCCTTGTGCTCCCCAGCAAGTAGGGTGCCGTTACGCTCGGCCTTGAATATCGCCTCGAGCTTCTTGTCGTTGGGCTCGAAGAAGTACCTGTAGTACTGGCAGACCATGCACTTGTCGGGGTCGCCGCCGTACTTCTTCTGCAGCTCCGCGGTGGCCTGCTGGCCGGTGAGCGCCCTGAACACCTTCTTCTTCACCACCTCGGGCGGGTCGTCCAGGTATATCGTGTTGCCGCCCTCGCTCGACGACATCTTCGAGGTGCCGTCAAGGCCCGGCAGGAACTTGGTGTATATTATGGAGGGCTTGTAGTAGCCCAGCTTGCCGAGCACGTCCCTAGCCACGCGGAAGTGGACGTCCTGGTCGATCGCGAGCGGGATGAGGCAGGGCACGTTGTGGCCCACCTCCACCGACTTCAGGAAGGCGGGCACCGCCTGCATCGCCGTGTAGAACAGGAGGCCGATGTTGGACTCGTTGGTGAAGCCGAAGGCGTCCTTCACCGTGGAGAAGGTTATGTGCTTGGCCACGCGCACCGCGTTCTTGTACATCGTGTTGGCGTAGTTGGTGTCGAAGAATATCTTCGTCTTGGCGGGCTTGAAGCCGAGCGCGATGATGTCGAGCACGTTGTCCATCGCCATCGAGTGGATCTCATCGAGGCTCATGTCGATGTCCTTCTTGGCGAGGTACTTCTCCTCGTCCGGTATCTGTATGTAGATCTCCACGCCGAACTTGTCCTGCAGCCACTTGGCGAGCATGAACGGCATCAGGTGGCCCAGGTGCATCCCCTTGGACGTGCCCCTGCCGGTGTAGAGGTAGAAGGGATTCCCCTTCTCGTACTCGTTGAGTATCCAGTCGAGCTCCCTGTGGGCGAAGACTATGTTCCTCCTGAGGAGGAAGTGGAGGGGGCCGGTGTACTTCTCGAGCCTCTTGGTGAGCTCGGGGTCTATGGGCTTGAGGCCGTACTGCTTCGCGAACTGGTCGTAGTCTATCTTGCCCTCGACCTTGTAGGCGTCGACGTGGTAGCTCTCCGGCATCGAATCCGTTATAGATGCGAATTAAGGCTTTTATTGGTTTGCGACATCGCCTTCGGCGGAGCAAAAAATGGGTTCGGCAATTGACTAATCGGCGCACGACATATATAAAAGGCCCGTTCTCAAGAGGTTAGGCGATTAGATGATGACATCCACACACAAGGAGGATATCTCATCCATACCGGATGAATTAGGCAGGCATACGATGCCAATAGGCATAGACCGCATGGTGGTGACGAGCCCGAGCTACGCGATAACGGCGAAAAACCTTGGACTCGGCATAACCGCCAACAACATGAAGAAGATGGTAATCGAGGTACTTGACGAGAAGATAGGGGAGGCAGCAAGGAATCCGAGCGCGATGGAGGAGCTCTCGGAGATGAAGAAACAGATCTCTGGGCTCTACTCTCTGGAAGACGTAAGGAAGGCGGCGAAGGCGCTGCTCACCGGCAACCTGCTGACGCTTGAGGAGCTCAGCACAAGGCTCGACACGATGGGCGGCCGCATAAGCATAAGGCGCGGCAAGGAGGACGAGCTGAGACCATCTGCTGACGAGATGGGGAGGAGGAGGGAGGTCGAGAGGCTCGAGGGATGGATAGACAAGATGGAGATCCCGGAGGGCAAGATAGTGCAGGGATTCGGCATAAAGGAGATAAGGTTGCCCGGATACTCGGAGAGCAACGTGACCTTCGTCGCAGACGCGATATACAGGTTCGTGAAGGACATAGGCAACAACGAACAGGAGTCCAAGCACTTCGTGGACCACATAAAGGCGATATTCTACTCCACCGAGAGCAACTCGGACAGGAGCAAGCCCGACGTCCAGATCGCGCTGCAGCTCGTCATGTCGAAGCTGCTCGCCGACGACGAGAGGAAGTACAGGCCATTCGTGGAGGCGCTGAAGAGGGTGAGGCCCACGCCAATAACCTACGCATGCGTGGGCGGGGTGATATCTCTGGACTCATCGCTGGACAAGATAAAGGCGGTGATGTTCGACAAGAAGGAGGCCTCGTGCCTGGTCATAACCGGCGACACCGCGGTATACGACAGCAGGACGGCGGCGGGGGCGGAGGTCACCCAGGGCGCGGCGTCGACGCTGATGTACATAAAGAGGAACCCTAGGCTGGCGGAGATACACCAGATAGTGGAGGGGGCGGGCGGCTCGTTCAACGAGTCGTTCTTCGATTTCACCAAGTTCTTCAAGGCCACGCCGTTCGTGCACGGCAAGTTCTCAGAGTTCATATACATATTCGCGATAGCAAAGGCCTTCGGCAGGGCGGGGATGAAGGAGATACTGGGCCAGCTGTCTAAGGAGGAGCTGGACTTCTACCTGAGCCACCCGCCGTTCCCCAAGCAGCTAGTCTCGAGGGCGAGCTTCGACTTCGTGGAGTACATGAAGCTCTACGACAAGAAGGCGATGAAAGAGCTCGAGGACGCGGTGGGCAGGGAGCCGCTGCCGAGAGGGAACAGGAGCATCGTGCAGTACATAGACAAGAGGCTGTACCTGTTCAACAGGAAGCTGGCCAGGGGAGGGGTGATGTCAGAGGACGAGCAGCTCCACTGCCTCCAGGAGGACAAGAACATAATCGACTACATGAAGTGGCTCGGCGAGGTGAGGAAGACACCGCAGTTCGCCAGGTTCGCCGAGCGACTGCTGATAGCGAGCGCCATAGAGCTGCCCTCGCGCATCGGGAACTCCTACTCGAGCTCGGTGTTCGTCTCGCTGGCGAGCCTGATGCAGAGCCACATGGATGCCGTGGACAGGGCGGCGAGGGGCGGGGCGGAGGAGATGAAGAGGAGGCTCAAGGGGGTGGTGGCGGGATACGGCAGCGGCTCGCACAGCCAGCTGTTCAGCGCCGACGTCGTTGCGGAGTGCAGGCCCGAGGACAACTGCCTAAGGATAGGGATAGACCTCAACAGGGTGGAGATAGGGCCGGAGGAGTACGTCAGGCTGCACGAGAACCTGCTGGAGGACGACTCCATGAGACTCATCAGCGTGGAGAACCTGATAGAGAAGGACACGGCCAAGCTGCTGAGGGGGGCGAGCATGCCCGAGGGGTTCAGGATATACAAGAGGAACCAGAACGGCAGCGGCGAGTACGCCTATGTCAAGGACGGCATAGCTGTGCCCCTTCCGATAAGGCACTAAGGAGGCCCATCGTTAGCTTTATATATAAGGAAACCCAAAATTCCATATAGATAATATGGGCACCGCAACCATGGACTTCGGTGAGGGGAGTGCTGCAGGATCTCACACCCAGAGGAGAGGCGGAAGGAAGCTGCCTGTGGGCCTGAGGAAGGGCTGCGGGGGCAATGCGGAGAACATCGACCTCCCGAAGAGCCAGAGAATCCTCGAGAGGGTCGAGTGGACCCAGAGGAAATTCCGCAATGAGAAGAAGCCGGGCAACAAGTAGGTCTGATTATGCAACAGGTTTCCAAGACGCAGGAGGCAGGGGCAAGCGCCAGCGTCAAGCAGAGGCTGAGGATGCTGAGGGCGATGTCGCACGAGGACATAGCCAAGGTCATAGCCAGGGACAGGGACGAGCGGGGGATGAGGCAGCCCAGCGATGCGGTGCTGCAGGCGAAGGTCTACAACCTCAAGAGGTCGATAAGGCCGAGGGACTTCAGGATACTCACCACCTCGAGCGACCCCGATGAGATAATGGCGGCGCTGGGGATATCAAGGGGCCACGCGAACAACCTGAGGACCACCCTGGTGAGCTTCGGGCTGGCCGAGTCGTTCAGGACAGCGGCCCCGGAGGTCAAGGCGCCCAGAAAGTACATATGGAACGGGGAACCGGCGCACAGGACCAAGGAGGAGCTTGCGGAGACATTGGACAGAATCAGGGCAGCGATACTGAAGAACGGACCCACCACCTTGGAGGAGCTTGCCCAGGCCACCGGCTACCGCGTAGACACCGTCAGGAGATACACCAACAGCTACCTCAGGATCCTGGACGTGAAGAAATTCGACCTGGCGCGCGACATAGTGGGCAACAGGAGCGGCCGCTTCGGCATGCTGTTCAAGTCCGATCCCACCAAGGTGTATCTGATTGACGACAGCGACCCGGGGAGCCTGGTGAGGTTCAAGAAATTCATCCTGGACAACTGCGTGTGCCAGGTGACCGACATCAGGGCGATGACCTCGCTGGGCCACCTGTTCGCGGGACTGAAGAACGTGATACCGGGAGCGGCGCAGGCGCTGGACGAGATAAAGCAGGAACTAAAGAGGCGCAACCGTGTGCTCAACGCTTAATTTACTTTTTGTGCAAAGGTTAGTGATATAGATGAAGAACTTTTTCTTCTGCAACAAGTGCCAGGTCATACTGACCCCCAAGGAGGAGGGCGGCAACGTCTACCTCGAGTGCAAGAACTGCGGGGACAAGAGGGAGTTCGTGGACTGGGTGGAGCACGTGTGCAGCAAGTGCGGGTTCAACAAGTCCACGATAGTCTTCCACGAGATGACCGGCGGGGACGAGGGCACCACCACCATGTACAGGTGCATAAGGTGCGGCACCAAGGAGAGGGAGGGCCACTTAGCATAGGCCCGCTCGCAACACCGGATAGCACGCCGGCGGGCCGCCCATAGGCAACGTTTTTAAGTGCCTGCGGGCAAGCCTAGGCAGTCACGCCCGATTAGAATGGATTGTATGCATTGCGGATACTGCCATTTAAGTCTTGCTTCCTTAGTTAAACTATGGAAAACCTGTTGCTGTTCGCCGGAGCTGCCATAATTGTGGTGCTGATTGGCGCCGTTTTATATGCATTTACCAATGGGGGCGTGCCCACAGGCGTAAAAGGCAGTAACAGCGCAAACTCGCCGGTTTCTACCGCTTCTGCGCCTTCAAACACCTCTGCCAACTCCGTTACTGCCATCCAGGACACCAAGTCTAGCAATTCGGCTGGGAACGCCTCAACAAACTCGACCATAGCTACAGCATTGGCCGCGTGTACAAAAGCGGGGATACCATCCCCGCAATGCCAGAGCTACTGCAAGAGCAATCCCCCAGCCTGCGGCCTAGGCAGCGGACCAGGGAGCACCTCGGCCAATGATAGCAACCAGAGCCTTTACAGGAGGATTGATGTTGGTCAGTCCGCGACCATATCACAGTTTAAAATCGGGCTTGTGAACATAACTTACCCTGAGGGCGTGGCAACGGCCTTGCTCAATGTTAGCCAAGGGCCATACTCCCGCTCGGTCCAGATAGAGCAGAGGCAGTACGTTGGGTTCGGCGAAAACGGAACAGGCCCGTATATCGCGGTGTACCAGATCAATAGCACAGTCTCGCCAGGGTGGGTCACGCTTAACGTAGTATTTGCAGCTGTGGCAGGTTTCAGCGCAGTCGGTAATCAACAAATGAACACCACAAACAGCGCACAGGGTAGCAGCGTAGGAGGCAGCCAGGGCTTAGCGTACATGCTACCGACCTGCCAGAATCAAGCCTACCTCACCGCACCGGCAACCAATCTTTCATCGGTACTTAACATAACGCCACTAGGTAGCCTCAATCCGCAGGGTGGGCATCCGATCCCGTCGGATCATGGGGGATGGTCTATAGCAAATCCGCATGACGTCGCGGCAACCATATATGCCCCTGGAGATGTGCATGTGCTGCAGATAGTGGCACAAAACTCCACGATCAACGGCCAGAGTTTCCAGGATGATGCGATCTACTTTGCCCCATGCCAGCAGCTGGTATTCTA
Organism: Microcaldota archaeon; assembly: GCA_028867285.1. Taxonomy (GTDB): domain Archaea; phylum Micrarchaeota; class Micrarchaeia; order Micrarchaeales; family Micrarchaeaceae; genus JAGWFU01. Next base: position 24,545 of record JAGWGP010000003.1, read on the forward strand.
CTATGGGCACGTCGCGCATCTTTCTGATGCATTGCAGCAGCAGGTCAACAATGCCAGCAAGTCGGCATACTGCCAGCACAGCGTGCAGCCGGCCGGCACATCAACAACCTGCACGTACTCTCTCAACTACGTGATTAGTGCAGGAAAAGTTCTTGGCAGCGCTGGAGGGCCCGGCACTTCGATTTTGGGCTTTGACTTCGGGGGATATGACTACCGCACAATAGCGCCAGCCTTCATAGACCCCACAAGGGAAATGAACGATTTTGGAAGGCCGGTAAATGTCATATTCCCTCTAGATTACTATTCCGCATCAATGCAGGGCGTGCTTTATCCGCTTGTCAAGGATACTCTGAAGGGATCGAATGGCTATCCCTCGGAATGGACAAACATGCAGGATCTTGCAGGCACCGTTCAAGGCAACTGGTATCTCAATGGAAGCTCTTCGACAGGCGAAGCAAACTGGTCACAGCAGATGTCGATAGTCCATTACTACGAGAATCCTTCAATCGGTGTGATTTCCGTTGGCGGAGTGCTTGCGCAGGCCAGCATGATCACATTCAACCCAAGATCCGAGGGCTATGTAAACAGGGAGCCGTCGCAGGTAACCGCTGATGGGCATGTGTACTGCTATTATCAGGACAACTGGAATACATCTTACGGCCTCTCTCCGCTGAGCGGCTACTTTGAGCTGCAGCTCATCAGCGCAAATGTCTTGAGAATCCAGTACCAGGATGGCTCGTGCCCGCAAGATCCCACGTTCACCAACGCTACCGAATATATCAGGTAATCCCATTTCGTCGGAAAGTTCTATAGTTTTCCATAACAGCGGGCAGCGGTCGTACTTGAAGCGCGTCGCCAGAGGCCGGAGTTGAACCCTTTTAAAGATTCTCTTCCATTCATTACTGACTAGTTGTCAGTAACCTATAACTCCAGTGGATAGGAAGTGAGCGCATGGATGGAAGCTTCAAGCCGATAACGGAAGTACAAGAGGCGGAGAGCAGGGCGGCGAAGGCCGTGGAGAGGGCCACAAGGGAGAGGGAGCAGGCCATGATAGAGGCCAAGGCCCAGGCTGCCAAGCTCGTCCAGGATGCCGAGGAGAGGGCGAAGCAGAAGAGGGCGGACACTATCGCGAGGGCCGTGGAGCAGCTCGAGAAGGGGAAGAGGCAGGCGCTGGAGGCGGCGGTGTCGGAGGCGAGGGCCTACAAGACGAGGAGGCTCAACAAGGCGGACAGGGCGAGGGTGGTCAGGGAACTGGCAGACTTGATCTTAGGTGCTTGAGCTTATGCTTCATACAGAACCGATGCAGAAGGTACGAATTCTTTCGCTTGAATCTAAAAGATATGCTCTCATAAAGGAGATGCAGAGGATGGGAACGCTGGACATAAGCAAGTCCACGCTCGAGATAGGGGACGACACGACCTCCGAGCTGCTGCCAAGGATATCCGACATGCTCGTCAAGTTCAACGCCGTATTATCCGTGCTGAAGGCACCCAAGGATGGGGCCCGCGAGCAGCTGAGGCACCTCGACGTTGAGGAGCTGCTGGAAAGGTGCGAGGGATTCGACGCGGCCAACGAGGCATTCACGCTGTCAAACCAGAGGAAGGGGCTGACCGACAGGCTGAAGAACATAGACGACACGCTCGCGATAGCCGAGATGTTCGAGGGGACGGGAGTGGACTTCAGCAAGCTGCACAGCAACGTCCTTGACTTCAAGGCGGTTAAGCTGGAGAGGAAATATGCGGCCAGGTTCAGGGAGCTTATAGCAAAGGCAAAGGCCAGGCACCAGATGATAGAGAAGGAGCTGAGGGACAGGGAGTGGCTCTTCTTCATAGCATATTCAAGGGACAGGTCGAACGAGATAGACGCGGCGGTCAAGTCGGTCAAGCACATAGAGATAAACCTCGCCGGGGGCAAGCTCGACTCGACGCCGGCAGAGATGAGGAGGCGGCTCGACGCCGAGAAGGCGGAGATAAAGGGCGCCATGGCCGACATAGACGGGAAGATAGCGCAGGTGAGCGGGCACAACTACTTCGAGGTCGCGGCGCTGGCCGAGATGCTGGAGGTGGAGTACGAGAGGGCCAGCATAAGCTCAAGGTTCAAGAAGACCCAGAAGGTGTTCGTCCTGGACGGATGGATACCGAGGAAGAGGCTGCGCGAGCTGAGGGCGGCGGTGGCCAAGTGCACGGACAACATGTACCAGTTCGACGAGATAAAGACGAAGGAGCTGGCGCCGACCTACACGGAGAGGCCCAAGATACTGGGACCGTTCGGGTTCATACTCAACTTCTACTCGGTGCCGAGGAGCGACGAGATAGACCCTACATGGATATTCATCGTCTCTTTCGTGGTATTCTACGGGATGATGGTCAGCGACGTGGGATACGGGCTGATATCGCTGGCTCTTGCGACCCTCATAGCCAGGAAGACCGATCCTGAGGGGCTGATGAACAACGTGGCCAGGATATGGCAGCTCTCCGCGATATCGATAATATTCTTCGGGATAATATCGAACCAGTACCTCGGGTTCTCCATAGCTGCGCTCAACTTCCTGAAGCTGTTCGACTGGACCAAGGACACGGTCAACATAATACTGATAACCGCCTTCATAGGCATAGCACAGGTCATACTCGGCCAGGCGTTCAGCTTCGTCAACAAGATGAGGCACCACGAGACCAAGCTAGCTGTCAGCAAGATAACCTCCATAATAGCCATACTCTCTGGAGTGGTGGCGATAGGCGGGCTGCTGTTCCACGCCTTCGGGAGCGGGCTGTCCACCGCGGCTGCGATAATCAGCATAGCGACCTTCGTGGCGACAGGGGCGCTGAGCGGCATAGAGGCGAGCGAGCTCACCAACCTGATAACCCACCCGCTGAGCTACACCAGGATACTTGGCTTCGGGCTGGCGAGCGTGATCATAGCGTTCCTCATAGACAACGCCTTCACGCCGACGTTATCCCACGGGATACTGGTATTTATAGTTTTCTTGGTAATTTTCATCGTACTTCACATGCTGAACATGCTCCTCGGCATCTTCGAGGGCATAATACAGAGCATCAGGCTCAACTTCGTTGAGTTCTTCTCGAAGTTCTACACGGGCAACGGCATAAGGTTCAGGCCCTATTACTTCAGGAGGCGTTACACTAAGGACAATTAGAAAGTGATACAAATGGCAATAGGATTGGAGACTGCGATCGCAAGCATCGGGGCCGGTGTGGCAATACTCGGAGGGGCAGTGGGAACCGGAATAGCCCAGTCGGGCATCGGAAGCGCTGGCATAGGGCTCATAGCCGAGAAGCCAGAGCAGCTGGGAATGGCGCTGCTGTTCCTGGTGCTGCCGGAGACGCTGCTCATATTCGGCTTCGTCGTGGCAATACTGATAATGCTCAGCGCCGGAATCGTCTGAAGGGTAAGCAAATGCCTTTGGAAGAGATCAAGCATGAGATAGAGCAGGACGCCAGGAAGGAGGCAAGGCGCATAGCCGAGGAGAGCAGGAAGGAGTGCGATCAGATAGCCTCCGAGGCGAGGGCCAGGGCCAGAGCGATAACCGACCAGAGCGAGGCGTCGATCAAGGCCGAGCTCGACCTGCTCAACAGGGAGTACGACTCGAGCACCGAGCTCGGGAGGAAGTCGGCCATACTCTCGGCGATGGAGGAGGCGCTGGAGGCGGAGATGCGCTCGATAAGGAAGGAGCTGGTCAGGAGGGCCAGGTCGAGCCCCGCCTACCCCACGATGTTCAAGGACGCTATGAGGGCCGCAAGGCAGATGTCGAGCGAGGGCAACTACGTGATACAGGTCGCGAAGAAGGATGTCCCGCTCCTTGGGAAGACAGACGGCAAGATAGAGACCAGGGAGATGGACGGCGGGCTGATGATATACTCGCCGGACAGGAGCATGAGCATCGACGCCACGCTGGACAAGCTGATAGACTCGAGCGAGGAGAGGATAAGGGGCGTGATAAACTCCCGCCTGTTCGCCCAGGTAAAGAGGGCCAAGAAGGCGGCCACCAAGCCGAGGAAAATCGCAGCGAAGAGGGCCAGCAAGCCAAGGCAGGCGAAGAAGACCGTGAAGGGAAGGAAGAAGTGAGCACATGACACTGGTAGGCTATGGCGCAGCGAGGCTCTACGGGTACTCCAACTCCAGGGTCAAGGCCATGGAGTCCAGGATGCTCACCAAGGATTTCCTCAGGGACCTGTACAAGACCGAGGACATAAAGGTCATACTCGCGAAGCTGCTGCAGACGGACTACAAGCCGTTCATAGAGGAGTACGGCGACATAACCGAGAGGGAGGAGCTGCTCGACTTCGCGCTCAGGAGGAGCCTGGCCAAGACCGCGGAGAAGGCGATAGCGATAACCCCCAAGGAGCAGAGGAACATAATACTAAGGATAGTCAGCAAGTGGGACCTCTACAACATCAAGCTGGTGCTCAGCGCGAAGGCCCAGGGAAAGAGCTTCGACAGCATATCGAAGTACATAGTGAGCAGCGAGAACGTCTCGGCGAGGGTGATAAAGGAGGCGATGGCCGAGGCGAACATCGAGTATGCGGTGGGTAAGCTGGTGCTCAGCACGCCCTACAGGCAGATACTCGACATAGCGCTCGACACCTACAGGAAGACGGGAAACGTCACGGCGGTCAACGCGGAGATAGACAAGGCCTTCTTCAGCATGCTGGGCGACGCGATCTACAAGCTGAGCAGGCTCAGCTACGAGTCGGCGATGGTGGTCAAGCTCGACATAGAGATGAGGAACGTAAGGACGCTGCTGAGGGCGAAGAAGTACAGCCTCAAGGGTGCGACGATAAGGGAGATACTCATACCAAACGGGATAACGACGGTGGACGCGCTGATGTCCAATTTCGACGGCGCGAAGGACATGAGGGACCTGGTCAACGGGATAAAGAGCTTCGACCTCAAGGAGGCGCTCGCCGCATACGAATCGAACAAGTTCAGGCAGATGCTACCCTTCGAGATAGCGATGAGGAACAGGATATTCGAGAAGGTGCTCTCGACGCTGAGGCACAGCGTCCTCTCGTTCGGGACGATTGTGGCCTACTTCTACCTCAAGGAGATCGAGATATTCGCGCTCAGGGTTATAATCAAGGGCAAGATGTACGGGCTCACCGAGAACGAGATAAACGAGATGATAAGATGGGCAATGTAGCAGCCAAGGAGTTCAGGATCGCCGTCATCGGGGACCCGATGCTCAGCATGGGCCTTGGCGTGAGCGGCATAAAGAGGATCTACAACGCGCAGACCACGGAGCAGGTGGAGGCCGCGGTGAGGGACATACTCGGCAAGAGCGAGGTGGGCATGGTGATAATGAACGAGGTCAACATGCGCATGGTCAGGGACAGGAAGCTCCTCTCCATAATGGACACCAGCATATCGCCCGTATTCATAGGCATACCATCATACAACCAGAAGGACCTGGAATCTGACACGCTTAGGAGGCTCATAATCAGGGCCATTGGAATAGACATAGCAAAGAGATGATATCATGGGAATAATAGTGAAGATTGCGGGACCCCTTGTCATAGCTGATGACATGAGAGGCAGCAACATGTACGATGTTGTAAAGGTGGGGACGCTGGGGCTCATAGGGGAGGTAATACAGCTCAAGGAGACCACGGCGGTGATACAGGTCTACGAGGACACGAGCGGGATAAGGCCGGGAGAGCCGGTGGAGAGCTCGGGCCAGCCGCTGTCCGTGGAGCTGGGGCCGGGGATACTCACCAAGATATACGACGGGGTCCAGAGGCCGCTCGACGTGATAAGGCAGAAGAGCGGGGTCTACATAAGGAGGGGGATAAACGTCGCCTCGATAGACAGGGGCAAGAAGTGGAAGTTCATGCCGGAGAAGAGCATGAAGAAGGGGAGCCACGTGAGCGAGGGAACCATAATAGGGCACGTGGAGGAGACTCCGCTGATAAAGCACTTCATAATGGTGCCGCAGGGGATCAGCGGCAAGATAGAGACGATAAAGAGCGGGAGCTTCACTGTCGAGGACACGATAGCCACGGTTAGCACGGGCAAGAAGGTGGAGAAGCTCACCATGATGCAGAGGAGGCCGGTGAGGATGCCGGCGAGGTACAAGAGCAGGATACCGTCGGACTCGCCGCTGGTGACAGGGACAAGGGTGATCGACATGTTCTTCCCGGTGGCGAAGGGAGGCGCGGCTGCGATACCGGGGCCGTTCGGGTCCGGAAAGACAGTGACGCAGCACAGCCTGGCGAAGTACTCGGACAGCAAGATAGTGATATACGTGGGATGCGGCGAGAGGGGCAACGAGATGACAGAGGTGCTCACAGAGTTCCCTGAGCTGAAGGACCCGCAGACCGGAAGGCCGCTTATGGAAAGGACGATACTGATAGCCAACACGAGCAACATGCCGGTGGCAGCGAGGGAGGCCAGCATATACACCGGAATAACGATAGCGGAGTATTTCAGGGACATGGGATACGACGTCGCGCTGATGGCGGACTCCACCTCGAGATGGGCGGAGGCGATGAGGGAGATATCGACCAGGCTGGAGGAGATGCCCGGAGAGGAGGGATACCCGGCATACCTGGCGAAGAGGCTAGCGGAGTTCTATGAGCGTGCAGGGAGGGTCAACGCGCTGAGCGGAAACGTGGGCTCGGTCACGCTGGTTGGTGCGGTCTCGCCGCCGGGAGGAGACATATCCGAGCCGGTGTCGCAGGGAACGCTCAGGGTGGTCAAGACCTTCTGGGCCCTGGACGCCTCGCTGGCGAACTCGAGGCACTTCCCGTCGATAAACTGGCTCAGCAGCTACTCGCTGTACATACCCCAGCTTAGCAAGTGGTACCAGACCAACATGGGGGAGAACTTCGCGAAGCTCAGGGACGACGCGATGCAGATTCTCCAGAGGGAGGCGGAGCTGAAGGACATAGTTCAGCTCGTGGGAGCAGACGCGCTGCCTGACACCGAGAGGCTCACTCTGGAGATAGGAAGGATGGTGAGGGAGGACTTCCTGAGACAGAACGCGTTCGACGAGATAGACGCGTCGACCAGCCTCAAGAAGCAGGAGATGATGCTGGACGTGATACTTCACTTCAGGGACATGGCGGCGAGGGCGCTGGACGCGCAGGTCACAATAGACAAGATAGTGGCGGCGAAGGTCAGGGCCAGGATAGCGAGGATGAAGGAGCTGAAAGAGGAGGCGGCGAAGAAGGAGATAGACTCAATAAGGGGCGACACGGACAAGGAGTTCGCGGAGCTGACGAAGGGATAAGGTGATCTCATGAGCGTAATGAAATTCGAGAAGGAGTACAAGACGATAAAGAGCGTTGCTGGGCCGCTGCTGGTGGTGGAGAAGGTAAGGGACGCGGCCTACAACGAGGTAGTGAGGATAAACCTGCCGAACGGGGAGACCAAGCTGGGGCAGGTGCTGGAGAGCACCGACAAGTTTGCGGTGGTGCAGATATTCGGGCAGACCAGCGGGATAAACATAAGCGACACATCGGTCAGCTTCCTGGGCGACACGTTCAGGATAGGGGTGTCGGAGGAGATGCTCGGCAGGGTGTTCGACGGGCAGGGAAGGCCGATAGACATAAAGGCGGCAATAACGGCGAAGGAGAAGAGGGACATCAACGGGGAGCCGCTCAATCCAGTATCAAGGGCGATGCCCAAGGACTTCATAGAGACAGGAATATCAACGATAGACGGGCTGATAACCCTGGTCAGGGGGCAGAAGCTCCCGATATTCTCGGGATCTGGACTCACCCACAACGACCTTGCTGCGCAGATAACCAGGCAGGCGAAGGTGAAGAACAGCACCGAGGATTTCGCGGTGGTGTTCGCCGGAATTGGGATAACCCACGACGACGCGGAGTTCTTCATAAGGGACTTCGAGAAGACCGGGGCGCTGAAGAGGACGGTGGCGTTCATCAACATGGCTGACGACCCGAGCATAGAGAGGATACTCACCCCGAGGCTCGCGCTCACGACAGCGGAGTACCTCGCGTACGAGAAGGACATGCACGTGCTGGTGATAATGACGGACATGACCAACTACTGCGAGGCGCTGAGGGAGCTGGCGAGCGCAAGGGAGGAGGTCCCTGGAAGGAGGGGATACCCGGGTTACATGTACACCGACCTGGCAAGCCTGTACGAGAGGGCGGGGATAGTGGTCGGGAAGAAGGGGAGCATAACCCAGCTCGACATACTGACCATGCCCAGCGACGACGTCACCCACCCGATACCCGACCTGACGGGCTACATAACGGAGGGGCAGATATACCTGAACAGGGAGCTGGCGAACAAGGCCATCTACCCATCGGTAGACCCGCTCGGTTCGCTCTCCAGGCTCATGAACAACGGGATAGGAAACGGCAAGACGAGGGAGGACCACAGGGGAGTCGCGGACCAGCTCTACGGATTCTACGCGAAGGCGAAGGAGGCGAAGAGCCTCAGCTCGATAGTGGGAATAGAGGCGCTGAGCGACATAGAGAAGAAGTACCTCAAGTTCGGCGAGAACTTCGAGAAGAGGTTCATACAGCAGGGAAGGTACGAGGACAGGAGCATAGAGAGGACGCTCGAGATCGGGTGGGAGCTGCTGTCGGAATTCGACCAGAACGACCTCACGAGGATAAAGACGGACTACATAGGCAAGTACTACAAGAAGAAGTGATATCACGGCAGCGGTAAGCCCAACAAGGATCAACCTCATCAACACGAGGAAGAGCGTGAAGATCGCCCAGAGAGGGTACTCCCTGCTCAAGAGGAAGAGGGAGGTCCTCGTGATGGAGTTCCTCAAGCTGCTGAAGGAGTCCACGAACGACAGGAACTACCTCAACGAGATGCTACAGAGGAGCTACAAGAACCTCGCGGTGGCGTCCGCATACGCGGGAGACTTCGAGCTGGAGCAGGTGGCCAACTACGCAAGGGAGCCCAACCCGGTGGAGATCGCGCAGAAGAACATCATGGGGGTCAAGATACCTGAGATAGAGAGGAGCAAGGAGGAGAGGGGGATACTCGAGAGGGGCTACGGGCTGCTCTCCACAAGCACCGCGATAGACGACGTGGCTGAGTCGTTCAACGATGTCCTCAACACGGTGGTGGACGTGGCGAAGAGGGAGCAGGGGATAAAGAGGCTCGTGATCGAGATAGACAAGGTAAAGAGGAGGGTAAACGCCTTGGAGTACATAG
>JAGWGP010000040.1 GCA_028867285.1 Microcaldota archaeon
GCCGCAAGCGAGACATAGGCTATCTTTTCGAACCAGCCCCTCAACTTCCTTATGTTGCGCTTGTGCTTCATCCTCTTTATTGGCATGATGGGTTTCTGTTTTCCGTTCTTTTAATTGCTACCGCTGCGGCACGAATACCATTTTACACAAAACGCGTAAGACGTGTCAGGCCCTGCTCCTGAACCTCTCCGTCTTCTGCGCATCATGTGACTGCGGCTGGGTGCCGGTGGGCATTATCGAAGCCACGGTCCCGAACTGGCGCAATATGTCCCCTATCATCCTCTTCGCTATATATGCGTCTATCTTTACTATAGTGGCCTCGTCCCTGCCCCTCATCTGCGCTATGTACAGCAGATGCTTGCCGTCCTTCGAATACGCACCGCTCTCCTCCAGCACGATTATGCCGTTCCTGTATTTTGCCGAGCCAGAAGGCACGAAGCCCCCAGGAGTGAGGTGGATGGGATCTATTCCGTTATCCCTCATCTTGTCCATTATCACATTCATCGCGCCCGCGTCGCCGAACCTCTCCACAAGACTCTTGCCATTTGACGACAGGTTCCTCGGGTTCCTAGCAGCGATATCCCATATGATTGCGGCATTTGCCACCAGCGCATGCATCCGATTTTTCCCCTCGGCACAGCTTATCTTTACGTCGGGGTCTGTCCTCATCAAGTTCGCCGCATGCTGCGTGTCCAACACGTCCGACCCGTCAAGCATTCTCCTCAGCCCATGCACCAGGTATGGGACAAGCTCTTCCCTTACCGTTATCCTGCCACCCTCCATGGTTATCCTGCCTACGGCTCCAAAGAAATTAGGGCCCCAGGTTATTTCCAGGCCAGGATTAGAGCGCCGTTCGCACTTTATTCCCCCATGGTGTTCGTAATCATCTCCAGTAACCAGCATTTGCCATTCCTTGCGTGTCCTGCACGTCAGATTCATTTGTCAAGAAAAGGATTTAAGCATTCATATCCTGCCCTTTGATTCGCCTGTCGCAACTCCCCTAACTATGAGGTGCGCAATCCTCAGTGCCTCGTATATCTCCCCGGAGAATTTGCGCATGTCGGGGGCATCAAGCTTGCCCTGGAAATGGAGCCCGCCTATCAATAACGGCTTAATCTTGGCCTGCCTTTCCACTATCCCGACTCTCAGACCTATGCGTGCGCCTGAGATCCTTTCCAGTTGCTTCAGTGCGCCGATGAGCCTCTTAGGGTCAGGCCTCTTCCTCACCACAACCACGGCCTTTATCCCCAGCCGCTTCTCCAGCGCATCTATGTCGACGACATTGAGCCCGGCTAGCGCTATCCCGTTTATCGCCATGAGCCTTATCTGCTCCCTGAACCTTGAGCCCGACAACATCCCAATTATCCTCTTGGTGGAGTCCGTGCCGTCGGTGGCCACCCTTGCCGACAGTATTCCCTCTATCAGGCCATCCCTTGCCACTACGCCCAGAATCAGCGCGGTGCCCTTCCTGTCCCTCCTTATGGGCCCGCTTGTTATCGCAAGTATCCTTGAACCCTTCTTCATCGTCACTTCTTCTTTGATATCTGGCCCTTGAGCTCGGTCACGGCCTCGTCTATGGCCTCCAAGGCCTTCACGAAGTCGTCCTTTGCCTTCTTCTTGCTCTTTATAACGAGTATCGGCTTGCCCGTCTCGGGGTGGTCCTTCGAGACTCCGGCGAATTCGACGTTAGCGTTGCCCAGTAGCTCGCTTGCTATAAGGTCTGGGATAGTGAGGTCCGTGGTCTCGAACTGTATGTGGAGCTCCTTTGTCTCGTCCTTTAAAACGCTTATTTCCATGTGAACCATCTGCATTAGTATTACTCAAACAACCTTTTAATCTCTTCCGACCTGCCGTACAGGCTGCTGATCTTCCTCCTCTCGTCATGACCACACTCGAGGCACCTGAGGGCGGTCTTCTGCTCGTTGCACTCGACCTCCCCGCCGCACACTCCGCACCTTGTGGCTATCACGCCAGTCTCTGGCCTGTCCATTGCCAGCTGGTAGGAATCCTTGTCGTTGAACTGCACCCTGGCCAGTATCGTGTCGCCCAAGTTGCATGGCTTCGAAGGCGCATCTTCCCTCTCCTCACGTTCGGGCGCGCCCTCTCGGCCGCTGTCCCGCCTGCCCCTGAATCTCGGGCCCCCCGACCTCGGCGGCTTGGCCAGGATCTTCCCGTCCTTGAGCGCAAGGTACTCCTTACCCTCGACGTTTATGTCGTCTATCCTCACGAAAAGCACGCTCTTCGCGCTCTCGACCACCGTCCCTATGACCAGCATGTCCCTTCCGATCAGCTTGATGTGCCTGCCCACCTGCCTAACGCTTATCTTCCCGCCGTCCATGACGACGCTGCCGATAGCGGAGGCGAATATCATACCCTCCTCCACGTAGGTGTTTTCGCCAGGAACGAACTCCTCCTCGGTGGCGAGCCTCTCACCTGGCATCGCCATTCTGCTTTCGCTCATGAAATCGGTTATTCCTTTATTACGCTCTCGGAGATGTTCTTCATGCTGTTTATGCTCTGAAGCGCGTTGTACACTGCGAGAAGCGTGTTGTACTTGCTCCTGGTCCTTCCTCTAGAGAAGGTCCAGATGTCCTTTACTCCCGCAAGCTCGAGCATCTTCCTTACGGGGGTGCTCGCCACCACTCCCAGTCCCCTGGGCGCGGGCTTGAGTATGACGTCAACGCTGCCGCTGCTTCCCTTCACCCTGAACGGCAGGCTGTGCCTGGTGCCGCACTGGCACTGCCAGGACCCGCAGCCCAGTATGAGGGGTATGACCCTTCCCTTGGCGTCTATGACTGCGCTCTCTATCGCAGCCTTGACCTCTACGTTCTTTCCAGTCCCGACGCCGACGTGGCCTCTTCCGTCTCCCACTATGGCCGTGACCCTGAACTTCATCTTCCTGTTGTTCTTCGTCATCCTCTGTACGCTTGCAATCTCGATGACCTCGCTCTTCAGCTCTGGAAGCAGCGCGTCTATTATCTCGGGCTCCCCTATGCTCTTGCCCTCCCTGTATATCTCCTCTATGGAAGTTATCTTCTTCGCCTTGACGTCCTTTCCGAGCGACGTCCTGGGCACCCAAGCCTCAATGTTGAACCTGTGCTCCTCCCTTTCCCTCGGTTCTCGTCTTCCGCGTCTCTCCAATCAATCACTTAACCATAAGCTGCTTCTTCACAGCCTCGAACTTTTCATCAAGCTTCTGAACGTCAAAGTTGGCCTTGGAATACGCCGCGAACTGGACCTTCCCCGCGCCCGCCTTTGCATACTCGGCTATGTGCTTTCCCGATAGCCTCTTCTCGTCGATCTCTATGTTGGCGGCTATTGCCATGCCGTTGTCCTTGGATCCCTTCGCCGCCGCAAAGACCACCGATCCCTTCACCGGCCTGTAGATACCTATGTCTAGTATGCACTCCTTGTCTTTCATGCCGGCCTTCTTTGCCAATAGCATTCCTGTCAGGTAGGCTGTGGGCATGTTGCTCCTCGGCTCCCATCCGAACTGCCTGAGCTCGCCGGAGTTCGCCATGGCGAGCACCTTGTCGCCCTTGTCGGTGTAGGTGGTGACCTGCATCATCACTCCCCTGTTGCTCTTCCTTACCACCACTCTAGGGAGCCCGCTCTTTATTCCGGCTATCCTCTTGGCGTAGTTGGTTACCGCCTGCGACCTCCTCCTTCTTATCATTCTCTGCATTACCATCACGTCATATGTGCCTGAGCTTGTTTAGCTGCTCATCAGTTATGCTGACTCCCCTGCTCCTTATGTGCCCGAGCAGAGAGATCTTGCTCTGGAAGTTGCCTCCCTTCACCAGCCTGTAGAGGGACTTGAACGTCTCGTTGTCTATCGCCTTCTCCGTCTTCAGGGCGGCGAGCAGCCTCCTCTGGGCCCTTATCTTCTTCTTGTAGTCCACGCCTCCCCTTGCCTTCCTGGAGCCCTTCCTCCTTCCCGGCCCCCTCTTCCTGCCCTGGCTCCTCTTGTCGTTGAGCTCCTTCGAGTACAGGCTTAGGTTGTGCTTGGCCTCGGTCGCGTACACCGCGCCGCTCTTTACCAGGACCCTGACGTCCTCCCTGGTTATCGCCTTCTTGGCGTCCTGGATGGCGTTGTCCTTGATCCTCACGCTGCTCTCGCCCCTCTTTAGGAGCTCCGCCGCGATCCTTCTTGTAAGCTTTATGCTCATGAAATCATCTTCCTGGGTTTGTGACCCTGACGCTGTTCGCGTCTGCTATCCTGACTATCTCTGCCCTCTTCCTCACCGAGACCCCGCCGGCTATGGTGACGTCGAACCCCGCCACCGACTTGCCAGATATCAGCCTGTTGAGCTCGTCGGCGTTGTGGACTATTACTATTCTGTTGCCGTTTACCCTGACTCCCTGCATCGAGGTGGGGTTCTTGTAGCCTATGGTGGGCTCTGCGCCCATGAAGTTCTTCTTTATCCTCTTCTTGCTGTCAATCCCCCTCTGCTTCCTCCATCTCCGGCACCCTGCTCCTGCTCTTGGCGCCGAAGTTCGGGACGTTGAACTTGGGATGACCTTTCTTCTTTATCACTGGCATAATATCACTCTATCTCGTAGTAAAGCCCGTCCTGGAAAACCCTGCTGTCCTTGAACCTTATCCTGCAGGTCTTCCTTATGTTGGCAGCCGTCTGGGAGACGTCGTCCAGACTCGTGCCGTAGAGCCTCACAGCCTGCCCCTTGGTCTCTATCTTGGTGGATCCGACTATGCTTGCTATCCTCGGCACCCTCTCGCCTATCATGTTGTTGATGTGCAGGCTCGTGCCCTTTACCTCGATGTTTATCGGGAAGTGGGCGAACACGATCCTCATGTTTATCTCGAAGAACTTTGTGACCCCCTGCATGTCGTTCCTCAGCACCTTCGCGAACGAGACCTCCGCGATCACCGCCTTCTTGGAGAGCTTGCCCCCCTTTATCGAGTCTATCACGAGCTTGCCGTCCTTCTTCTCCACGGTGAGCAGCGTGTCGTTTATCTCCCTATTGTTAGCGCCGAGCGGTCCCTTTACCGTTATCGTGGTTCCGCTTATGTCAATGTTGACATCCTTCGGCACATCAATCTCTATCATCGCAATCACTCAGTATACATAGGCGAGCAGCCTGCCCCCGATGTTCTTGGCCTTTGCCTCCTTGTTGGTCATTATCCCCTTCGATGTGGAAAGTATCAGTATGCCAAAGTCCCTGCTCGGTATGTACCTCGACTCGTATTTCTGTATGTCGTTGCTCTGTATGGAGTACCTCGGCTTTATGACGCCGATGCTGTTTATCCTGTTGGAGAGCTTGACCTTGAGCATCTTGACCCTGCCCTCCGTGTGCTCATCGAAGCCGTTGACGTAAGATTCCTTCTGCATCACGTCGAGCACCGACTTGAGCAGCTTCGTCGAATAGAGCTCGCACTCCATCCTCCCTATCCTCTCGTTGGTCTTTATCTTGTTTATAGCGTCAGCGAATCTGTCCATCTTGATCAACCGTATTTCTTGAATCCTATGCTCTTGGCGCTCTCCCTGAAGCATCTCCTGCACATGTAGAGCGAGTGCGACCTTATGAGGCCCCTGCTGGCGCCGCATATCCTGCACTTCCTCTTCGCCCTGCCCTTGTAACGATCCTCTATCTTGACGCCCATCAAACCGCCTCTACCTTGAATTCCTTGCTCAGGAACTGCTTTACCTCCTCCTTGGGCACCATCCTGTGGCTCACCGGCACGTGCCCGCGCCTTCTCTTCCTAAGCGCCACCCTGAGCCCGTTCCTCCTGAATGAAACATTAACGTTCATGCCGAGCATTCCGACCTTCGGGTCGTACTTTATCCCGCTGATGTCTATGTACTCCTTTATGCCGAAGCTGACCCCGTTTTCCGTTATCGCCCTCTCGGATACCTTGTTGTCCACCGCGTCGAACAGCTTCGCGATGAGCGGCCTCGCCTTGTCCCCCCTTATGGTTACGAAGGCGCCTATCTTCTGGCCCTTAGATATCTTGAACGCGGGGTTCCTGCTCCTCGATATCTCGTTAGCCGGCTTCTTCCCGGTTATTATCTCGAGAAGCCTCCTCGCGTTGCCCTGCTGGCCCTCGTCGCTGCCGGTGCCTATGTTTATCACGAGCTTGTTGATCCTCATCTGCCTCATTGGGTTTGCAGAGTTGTCCATAAACATCATTCTTAGCCTGTTACCATTATGTTCTTGACCAGGGTCTCGAACTTGCCATCCTTGCCCTCTATTATGGCGGACTTCGCCTTGTGCATGTTGCCCTCCTTGAGCTCCTTCACCGTTCCGGCCGTGCCCACGTGGACGCCGTCTATAACCGAGCACTGGGAACCTACGTCGAGCTTTATTATCTTGGAGACCTTGCCCTTCGAGTCAAGTATCACGGAGTCGTTTACCCTCGCCTCCTTGGTGCCCTTTGCTATGCTCCCGTCGTGCAGCCTGAGCATCAGCGTGTTGCCCTCTGCCTTGTACTTGCCGATCACCCTGCAAAGCCTGGAGCCGGCGTCCGACTTGGAGGCCTCGGTTATCGATATTTTGGCCAGCCTGTCTATGCCCACCTTGTAGTGACCATTGCCCTTGACCTCTATGACGTCGTTGAGCCCGACCGGATACTTTGGCTCGCTCACTGGCTTGCCGTTGACCATGATGTTGCCGTTCTTGATTATCCTCCTTGCGTCCGCACTGTTGTCGGCCACCTTGAGTTTCTTGGCCACGAGAATCAGCGCGAGGCTGCTGTCAAGCGTGTGCCTTCCCGCGTTCTGCTTCACTATATACCTCAGCTCCTTCCTGTGGATAGCCATGTACCTGGGCGCGTTCAACCCCTTAATGTGCCTGCTCTTTCCCTTGTTAGCCATAATTATCACGATTTTGCCGTCTCTTTTACACCTGCTGTGTTAACCAGGTCCTTGGTGTGCTCTGCCACCCTCTCTGCCTGCGACTCCATCTTCCCCTGCTGGGATGGCGCTGCTTCCTTCTTGGCCTTGGCCTCCTCCGTCTTCTTGGGGGCAACCTGCACCTTGAGCTTCGCAGCCCTCAGCTTGTCGCTGAGATCCATGTCCGTTATGTAAACATTGCTTGCACTTACCGACTTGCCGAACTCCTTGCCCCTCGCGTTCTTCTTCGTCAGCGAGTCCAGGTATATCCTGCCTGTCCTGAGGTTAACCCTGGTCACCTTCCCGGTGGTGCCCTTCGAGCTGCCCGCCATTATCTTGACTGTGTCGCCAGTGCGCACCTCAACGGAGTTCTTCTTTATGTTGAGCTTGCTCCTCAGCGACTCGTCTATGTGGGAGTGCGCGAAGTGCTGTCTCTGGTGCATAGGCGCATTGAACCTGAAGAACCTCTGTTTCTTTGGCTTTCCACTCTTGATCATCAAACCACTCTTGAAGCTATGCCGGCGAGCTTTACGTACCTTTCGACTATCTCCCTGGCCATGGCGCCCTTGACCTCCGTGCCTACCGCAAGGTTGGTCTCAGTTATTAGTATGCCCGCGTTGTCCTCGAACCTGATCCTCATCCCGTTGGCCCTCCTCATGGGCTGCCTCTGCCTTATTATGACGACCCTGACCTTCTTCTTGACGTACTGCGGCGTTCCGGACTTCACGCTGGCGGTCACTATGTCGCCGATACCTGACTTGGAGTTCCTTCCCTTCCTGTTGCCTCCCTTTCCTATCCT
>JAGWGP010000041.1 GCA_028867285.1 Microcaldota archaeon
GTGAAAAAAACCTCTTCGTTGGGGAGGAAGGGGGTCAAGCTGGTGCGGGGATTCTCGGCCAATGGAAAGAGATTTGGAAGCGTGAGGTGCTACAGGGCCCTCATAAACGGGAGGATCGCAGCGTTCCTGATAAGGCCAGCCAGGAGCAGGTACCCCCCATCGATAGTCGAGCTCGTATCCAGGAAGAGGCTCAAGGGATCAAGGATAAAGAGCGGGGCCACCGTCTCCATAATGGTCAACTTATAGGAGCCTGAACTCCGCCACCCTTCCCCATTCTGCGACCCTTCCGGTGGTCCTCCACAGCTCGACGCGTTCCAGGACTAGGCCTCCAGAGATGTCCGGCAGTTTTCTTATAAGCCCCTCCTTCTCCTTGTTTGCGATGTTGGAGTAGAGCAGGCTCATGTGCGGCATGTATCGGATGTCTACCTCCCTTCCAAGCGCCCTGTTGGCAATATCATTTGCGGCCTGCAGCTCCTTGCTCTTCACGAGCCTGATGAATAGCGACCTAAAATAATCCTCCAGACGTCCCACGCTCTCGAACTCCGCCGTTATGGCCCTTATGCGGCCGGCTATGCCTCCCGAGACTCTTATCAGCTCATCCTCCCCTTCTAGCATCGAGCCCACCAAGGTGACGTGGGGCACGAACCTGGGCGCCGAGAGCCCGGCAGAAAGCCCGTCTATGATCGACTGCGCCCTTGCGGCTGTAGCCGCGTCCGGCATCAGCCAAAGCGAGTAGCCCTTCCCGTTGCCTCCGCTATCTTCCGCAATATCACCCCGTCCTCGCTGAGTATCCTGTGGTCGTGGACCGTCTTGTCGAACCTTATCTGCCTCGAGCTGGATATCTGCAGCACATAAGATGCCGGATCCCTGGGCACGTAGAAGTGGGGCACGCCAGGCCCCACCATGAACACGGAGGGCGCCTCGGGCTGCAGCAGGCTCAGCCTCCCCCCCTTCTCCACCACAACAACCGGGCTCTTCCTGAAGTTCACGTAAACGTCAGTGGTATCCCTGTGCGAGTGCATGTCCCTCAGGTCTATGGCGCCGTTGTCCATCGAGAACTCCACCCTGTCCGTCCTGTTTGATATGACGTCCTTCACAGCCTTCCCGTCCCTGAGCTCGAAGCCCCAGTTGCCGCCCTTCCACTTCCTCTCCTCCTCGTTCCTCATGGATTCTATCATAAGCTTGCCGTGCCTCCCCGTCTTGCGCATGAACTCGAGCATAGTGCCCCTGTCTACGCCCCTAGCCTTCCCGTCCAGCGACATCCCGCTGGCGTCGGCATCCGTATGGATCGCGAACGCTGGCGACTGGAGTATCACCTTCATCGAGCCCGGACCCATCACAAGCGCGCCGCCGTTCAGCCTTCCGCCGTCGTATAACATCTTGCCGTCGGAGATCAGGAACAGCAGGTTAGCGGGCGCGAGCATGTGCTCCCCGGCCCCGAGCAGCCTCACCGTGGTTGTCGGCGCAAAGGAGATGTAGTGGATGGTGGAGGTGTCGTTGATCACGAAGTTGTGCACCTTGCCCACAGGCGGCCTTATCGCCTCCTCCTCTGTCTTCCTCCTGCGCCCGTAGTTGTAAGCCCTCTCCATCGGATACACTCAGCGCCGGGTTATATTTATACCTTGCCTGGCAGTTCCGCTATTCGGTGAGAATCAGCGATTATTCTTTGCCTTTGGCTTCCTTCCGAGGGTCTTCGGCGGCTTCAGCTCCGGGAAGATCTTCGACATCGTGGTCTGGTTTATCGAGGTGTCGTAACCCAGCGAGGCTATCACCCTGTTGAGCAGGTAGGCCTCGGCGACGGGCGCCAGCTTGGGGTCCCTGCACGCCGCGCTTATCGCTCCCTTCGCCGACGGCTGGGACATCTTCGCAACGGCCTGCGAGAGCGAGTCGTAGCTCTTCCTCATGCCCGAGGTCATCGAACCGGCGGCGCTGTCGAGCGACGCGGTGTCTATGCCCAGGAACGAGTATGCCTTGGATAGTGCGGTCGCGCTTATCCCCGCGAGGTGGTGGGCCACCGCCTCCTGCTTGGTGTCGCTCCTTATCCCAAGCCTCTTTATCGATATCCATTCCTTGTACTTCGCAAGGAAGTCCACGTACTCGTCAGGCTCGGCCATGCTTATGCCTTTACCACGTAGTATCCCGCCGCCTTCTCCCTCGCAACCCTCTTTATGACTCCCTTCTGGGAGAGGGTGACCAGGGCGTTGGTGACGAGCCCCTTTGGCCTGTTGGACTTCTTGGTTATGTCATCAGCCGTCTTTATGACCGTGTCCTTTGTAGCGCCAAGCTCCTCCATAGCCTTTACGACTATCTGTTCTATCGGTGTGAGATCTGCCATTTTTTCACCTTGATTAGCGCGTCACTTCTTGACCTTTATGTCCTTCCTCTTGGGCCTGAGCGCGCGGTATCCGCACTTCCTGCACATCTCCGCGCCCCTCTTGTTCCTGGCCTTGCATCTCTTGCATATCGATATCTTGGCCAGCTCTGCGTCCGCGATAGGAAACTTTCCCAAATTAAAGCACCTTGCCCCCGAATCATCCAAACCGCAAAATAGGGTGTCGAGATTCGAAAGGAATCAAAATAAATTAGGTAAGAAAACTATTAATACCTTCTGAAAAGGGGCAGACAGCTCATCTGTCTGCCAGGTCGGAGACCTCGGGGCTCGCCGCGCTCTCGGTGGCCTTCTTGCCTATGCCGGTCGCGCTTACTAGCACCACGTCGCCGATGTTCTTGATGTTCTTGAAAAGCACGCTCTTCTGCTGGAGTATCTTCTTTATCTCCGCCTTGTCGCCGCTCTTCCACTCCTCCATCAGGATCCTGCTGACCTCCCCGCTCTCGAGGTCAACTATCGTGTCGCGTACCTCGCCCAGGTACTGCCCTGCGTCGCTGTATATGTCCATGTTGTATATGTCGGATATCTTCATGTTATCTACCGTGGTTGGTCACTCCTAATGTTCTGCCAATCTTTAAATATCTTGTCCTTGCTTTCCGAGAGTGGCGGTTTGCGGAACTGAAGAAGCAGAAGGTGCGAGCACCGGGATTTGAACCCGGGTCACTGCCTTGGCAAGGCAGCGTCCTACCAGGCTAGACTATACTCGCATAGCCCTCGCGATAGCTCGCGTCGGCAAGGAGGATTTGGTTGCCAAGTTATTTAAATGCTATCCGACAGTTACGTTATTATAGTTTGTTCGCGGTATATCTGTGGTTTGATGGCGGTATCGGCTGACGACATGAGGCTTGTGCAGGGAATACTCGTCCCCGGCGAGCAGCCCGTCCTTAGCGTGATGCAGAGGAGGGTGGGGCCCGGAGGATCGGTGACCACGCCCACCACCGTAGTGGCGACGGACAGGCGCATAATAATCATCAACAGGGCGAGCCTCGGCATAAGGAAGGACTACGAGGCGATTCCATACAAGGAGATAGCGAGCGTCAGGCTCGAGCACGGCATAATCTCATCATCTGTCTTCATCCGCGTCGAGGGCTACGACAGGGACAAGGGACTGCTAAAGAGCGGAAAGGAGGAGGGCGAGATAGACGGGCTGAGGAACAACGACGCAAAGGCCCTCTCCGACGAGATAAACAGGCGGATACTCTCCGTGCCATCGGATCCGCCAGCGCAGGGCGGCGACTACGTGT
Source organism: Microcaldota archaeon (assembly GCA_028867285.1). Classification (GTDB taxonomy): domain Archaea; phylum Micrarchaeota; class Micrarchaeia; order Micrarchaeales; family Micrarchaeaceae; genus JAGWFU01. The sequence goes on from JAGWGP010000041.1 coordinate 3,634, forward strand.
TCTGCACGAAGTGCGGCACAAGGAACGCTGCCGGCTCCAACTTCTGCTCCAAGTGCGGGCAGCCCATCAAGCCAAGATGATGGCTGTTTGACGTATCCCCGAACGGCAATTATATACCTTCTTCACCCACCTCCTCCTAGAAAGGGATCCGTATGGCGGTCGCAGGGACAAGGCTAGTCTCGCTCAGGCGTGCTGCGGTATCGGAGATCAAGGGCAGGATAGGTGGGATAAGCGGCATGCACGTCGATGAGAGGGAGGTCGACGAGGTCAGGAAGTTTCTCTGGCCCGACGAGACAGTGGAACTTACGATCAAGCAGAGGAAGCTCAGGCCCGGCGGTTCCCTCATAACCCCGACGTCGTTCGTGGCCACCAACAAGAGGCTCATCATAGTCAACAGGACCAGGCTCGGAATAAGGAAGGACTTCGAGGTCATACCATACAGGTACATAACCGCGGTCAAGCTGCAGCACGGCATCATGTCCTGCTCAGTGCTGATAAGGGTATCGTCGGTGGAATCGGGCGACACCGGGGGCCAGGCGGAGGCCATAGGCGGCATAAGGCCAAGGGAGGCGGACACCCTGGTCCACTACCTCAACAAGAAGATCATGGAGTCGCACCACGCGCCCGCCGATGAGAGGCAGAAGGCGCCGGCCAAGGAGGTGCAGCAATCGTCGAAGTTCTGCACGGAGTGCGGCGCGAGGAACCATGCGCTCGCAAAGTTCTGCGCCGCGTGCGGCGCATCGTCGGCAGTGGAGGTCTGAGCTACTTTCTCTTCCAGTCCCGTTCGCTTATCCTGTGGCCCAGCTCCTCCGCCTTAGACCTTATGTGTGCGGCCGTTGCGGCGTCCTTTGGTCTTATGTGGATGCCGTAGGCCACCGCCTTGATGCCCTCCCGCTCCAGTCCGCTTACCTTCGCCATGTTGTTGGTCATCAGCCTCACCGACCTGACCCCTATGCTCTTGAGCATCGCAGCCGCCTGGCCGAAGTCCCTTGCCTCGTCGCCGTAGCCGAGCATCCTGTAGGCTTTGTAAATGCTGATGGGCTTCCCGCCCCTCTTCCTCTGCACCACCCTCCCGTCACTCCAGCCGAAGGCCTTTGCGTAGGCTCTAGTCTTGGCCACTAGGCCGTTGCCAGCGCCCTCCTGGTCAAGGTAGATCATTATCCCGCTGCCGTTCCTCCTTATCCTCCTCATCGCCTCGTCAAGCTCCTCCCTGCACTCGCAGTTTGTGGCGTGGAATAGCTCGCTGGTCGCGCACGAGGAGTGCACCCTGACCAGCATGCCAGTGTTCTTGGCAATCCTCCTTCCGTTCATCCTGCCGTAGGCCATTAGCGTGTGCAGCCTCCCGGAGGCGTAGTCGCCGAACACCATGTAGGTCCAGTCTCCAAGGCTCGTATGGAGCGGCGCCTGCGCCAGCATCCTGACCAGCGGCATCCCGCGCTTCAGGAGACGGCTCCTCCTCCTGCCTTCCGATACCCAGGGCCTTTCCCACTCCGCATCGGTCTCCATCGCTAACCTGCCACCTTGTTTCCCTGCCATGCTAATGCACCCTCCCGTCTATCCTTTGGTATACGCCAGACTCCCTGGATTTATAACAGGCATCTATGAAGGACATGTGGCCCAGGTTCTGCTCTGTCCCGCTGAAGTTCTGCTCCTCGCCGTTTATCACCCCGGCGAAGTAGTCTATCTCCTCCGCAACCAGCTTCGGCATGTCGAACTCCTGCCTTGTCTGCTCCATCATCGTGCCGTCGTTCTTCATGTAACGCAGCTCGTCCTTCGTGACCTCCAATATCCCGTTGCTGCCTGTCGCCCTCATGTACTCCGTCCTCGGCGCAAACCTGGAGAGCGTGAGCGACCCGTACAGGCCTCTCCCGTAGTTGAACATTATCGCCGCGGTGTCCTCCGCATCGTAGGCGCCAGAGGGCACCGCCGCGGCGCTGAACTCGGCGCACACCATCGAGGGCAGCCCGAAGTACCATATGAGCAGGTCTATCATGTGGTACCCCATGTCTATCACGCACCCGCCTCCGGCCTGCTCCCTGGTTCCCCTCCATCCAGAGCCCGGGCTGCTTATGTACGCCGAGTATCTGCATTCTATCAGGAATGGGTTGATGCTTCCCCTCAGCTCTGCAAACCTCCTGTGTATCCCGTTGAACCTCCTCTGCAGCGCTATCATCACCATTATCCCCGATCTCCTCGACATCTCGTCTATCTGGCGCGCCTCGTCGAGCGACCTGGCGAATGGCTTCTCCTTGAGCACGTGCGTCCCCCTCCGGCAGGCGGCCTCGATCACCTCCCTGTGCACGTTGTGCGGGGTGCAGTCTATCACGAAATCTGGGTCGGTCTCGTCCAGCATCTGCTCCAGGTCTGTGTAGCATGGCCTCCCGGTCTCGGCGCCCCACCTCTCCGCCCTCTCCGGGATTATGTCGCAAACCCCCGCCAGCCTGGCGCCCCTGGTGGTCCCTGTCGCCTTGAGGTAGGCCTTCTCGGCAATGTTCCCAAGTCCGACTATGCAGTAATCAAGCATCGCAGCTACCCCTGGCATATGGCCCTCATGTTGGCCTCGAACGCAGCCCATGTGCCTATTACCCTCGGCTCTATCGACCCTCTCATCTCCAGGAAGGCGTCCACGCCCCTGTAATAGAATCTGACTATCTTGCTTATGTCGTCGGCATCCTTCTGCATCCTGGTCCTGCCCTCGCCCCTGAACTTCCAGAGGTTGTACTTCATCAGCACCTGGTCCTCCCTTGAGGGTATGCACATCCTTGCGCCGTTCAGCTCGATCCTCTCCGCCCTACTTATGACATCAATAAGCGGCAGCCCTATTATCGTGGGCCTCTGCTCGGTGTACGGCGGTATGCCGAGCTTGCTGTTCAGGTTGCCGCAGCTCTTAGAGCTCGCCTCTACCTCTATTCCCGTAGCCATGTCCTCCAGCTCTATCAGCCTGCTCCCGTCAAAGCCGGGCCTGAACCCCTCCTGTTCCGCAAGCTCCCTTGGTATGCCGTACAGCCTTGCCGGCTCTACGGCGAGGTCTATGTCCTTGAGCTGCCTGCCGGGCTCGGATGTCAGTATCATCGCGCTGCCCCCCACCAGCAGTATCTCCTGGGTGCCGAATACCCTGACCAGCCTCCCGTATATGCCCGCTATAGTAGCTGCGCTCGAATTCTCTGCCATGTTACCCCCATCGATAACCGGATCTTCCGCCCCAAGGGCCCAAGCATGCCAGCTCTTCCTGGCATCGAGTTGATTGGGCCGTGCTCGGCTCTTAAAGCTATTGTGCTAACTTTTGGTTGCACACAACGGCTAAAT
>JAGWGP010000042.1 GCA_028867285.1 Microcaldota archaeon
ACTTCGAGAACGTCACGCCCCAGGTCGAGTTCAGGATATCGATAGTCGGGCCCATAGCCAGCCTGCTGCTAGCCGCAGCGTTCGGCCTGGCTGCGATATACATGCCCCCGGGAATAGTGCACTCGACGCTGCAGATCCTTTTCATACTCAACCTGCTCCTCGGCGTGTTCAACATACTGCCATGGTTCCCGTTGGATGGGGGGAGGGCCCTTCGCAGCTACCTGCAGGAGAGGATGGACCCGTTCAAGGCCACCAGGGCAGCGGTGACGATAAGCAACTCGATCACCGTGCTCTTCGTAGTGGGGACAGTGGTCTATGCGGTGCTGGCCCCGGGCTACACCGTCGCCTACAGGCAGTTCATAGTCCTCTGGGACGTCATAATCGCGCTCTTCATCTACAGCGGCGCCAAGGAGGAGCTCAGGTCCGCATACATAAGGGACAGGATAACCGGGCTCAAGGCATCCGATGCGATGAGCAAGACCTACTTCATGGCCAAGTCCGACACGACCATAGAGGAGCTCTACAGGATAACCATGAGCTCGCACCCCCATATCGTGGTATACAGGGAGGGCACCACCTTCAAGGCGCTCTCTGAGGCCTCTATAGACCAGATGTACAAGAGGGGCACGCCGGGCCACGTCATCGGGGAGTTCGGCGTGGAGATCCCGCAGGCGGAGTACGGGCTCGAGCTCTACAAGGCGATAGAGCGCATGAGGACCTACAACGTTGGCGTAGCCGCGGTGATCAAGAAGGGAAAGATGGCGGGAGTGCTGCTTGCGCCCCACATAGAGTCCATAATCGCGCTCCACATATCCAAGCTCAAGGGAAGGAAAAACGATAAAAAGCTTAAGTGAGATGCCAATCCGGTGGAAACATGGAAAGGGCTGGCATGACATTATCCTCGGATGGGGCAAAGAAGGAGGCAATCGGCGAGCTGCTGGAAAAGTACTCCAGGAATCCCGGATATAGGGCGACAGCGGAGGACTGCAGGAAGCTGCTGCGCATATACTCCTGACCGCGGCGGCAAATTCCCCGTAGCCAATAGGCAAACTAATAAAAAGAATGCCTAACAAAGGGATACCGGCGACGGTGGATAGTAATGCTATATGTCGATAGCATAGTCATTCATAACATAAAGTCTTTCAAGCACGCGACCATAAAGTTCGGGAGGGGCTTCAACTGCATAGCCGGGCCGAACGGCTCCGGCAAGTCCAGCATCTGCGACTCCCTGCTCTTCGCCCTCGGCGAGTCATCTCTGAAGAGGATGAGGGTCACCAACTCTGTCTCGCTGATCAACGACAGCGCGAGGGCCAAGCCCGAGGACGGGTTCAAGAAGGCCTACGTGAAGGTCAACTTCAAGGGGGACCAGGAGATAGAGGCCTACAAGAGCATAAAGTCCAATGGGAGCATAACCTACAGGCTCAACGGCAAGCGCGTCACCAGGCAGGAGATGCTCGACGTCCTGACCATGGGCAACTGCGACATAAACGACACCAACACCATAATGCAGAAGGAGGTTGGCACGCTGGTCGGGCTCACACCGAAGGAGAGGAGGGAGCTCATAGACGTGGCCGCTGGGATAAAGGAGTTCAACGACAAGAAGAACAACGCGCTCAAGGAGCTCGAGAAGGTGGAGCAGAGGATAAACGAGGCCCAGATACAGCTCAGCGAGAGGGCGGGCTTCCTCAGCGAGCTGGAGAAGGAGAAGAGGGACGCCGAGAGGTACATGGAGCTGAGCAACACGATAAAGAGCCTTACGTTCTCCATACTCAAGGCCAGGGAGACCGAGCTCACATCTGAGTACGAGCGCTCGGCAGAGAGGCTCAAGTCGAACGGCGACGCAAAGGTCAAGCTCGACATAGAGCTGAAGAAGATAGACGTCGAGACCGAGGCGCTTTCAGTGGAGAGGCAGAAGCTCTCCGCAAAGCTCAACGCGGGGTCCATCGAGATGGGCTCAACGAACAAGATGATCGAGGAGGCGAGCAGGGAGATGGCTGTGAAGAACACCCAGCTCTCCTCCATGACCGAGAAGATGAGGGAGCTCGAGTCCAAGAACTCGGGGCTCAAGGCCGACAGCGAGAGGATAGCCGCCGACAACAAGTCCGGCAGGTCGGAGCTGGATGCGCTCTCCAAGGAGCTCGAGAAGAGGCTCGCAATAGTCGGCAGCACCGACATAGAGGCCATGGGCGAGGAGTCGGAGATGCTGGCGAGGTACGGCGAGAACCAGAAGCTGATAGACGAGCTGGAGATACAGCTCACAAGGCTCAACGAACTTTACAACTCCAGGATATACGAACGATCCTCGCTGGAGAGGGAGGAGGCCGGCATCAGGGCAGAGTTCGATGCATCCTCCGCGGAGCTGAGGGACACCGAGTCTGCGATGTCCAAGGCCAACTCGAAGGTCGCCGAGCTGAAGGGCGAGATCGAGAAGAGGACAAAGCTGATGGACCAGAGGTCGGACGAGGCATCAGGGCTGAATGCCCGCAACGACAAGCTCCTCACGGAGAGCATAGAGCTCAGGGAGCAGATGGCGCTCCTTGGCAGGGAGTCCGACAAGGGCGCCGCCGCGCTCAAGAGCGGTATCAAGTCGGGATTCTTCGGCAGGGCATACGAGCTGTGCAGCTATGACGAGAAGTACGCCATCGCAATACAGGCCGCGGCCGGGGCAAGGTTCAACTACTTCGTGGTGGACTCCGCTGAGACCGCCAACTCGGCGATAAGGATACTAAAACAGAAGAGCCTTGGCAGGGCCTCTTTCATACCGCTCGAGGAGATAGTGGTCAGGTCCAACACCGAGGAGAAGAAGCTCGTCCCCCTGCTCAAGCAGGTAAGATACGACAGGCAGTTCGCCAAGGCTTTCGATTTCATATTCTCCAACACCTACATAGTGGAGGGCATAGATGAGGCAAAGAGGGTGGGCATAGGCAGGTACAGGTATGTCACCCTCGAGGGGGAGCTGGTGGAGCCCTCCGGAATAATAAGCGGCGGGTCCACGAGGATGATACAGTCCCCCGCGGTGATAGAGGCCAAGATGAGGCGCGTCGAGGAGGAGAAGGCCGAGATAGCCGCATCGCTCGGCAAGCTCAACAGGGATATGGAATCCATAAGGAGGGAGATAGGGGCCCTACAGACCGAGGAGATAAACCAGAGCATAGAGCTGAAGCACCTCGCTGCGACCAAGGATTCACTCGCAACTAAGTCCAAGGCGGCGAGCAAGTCCATCGCCCTCATAGAGCAGAAGCTCAAGGAGGCTGCAAAGGACGCAGAGGAAGCGGTATCCAAGAGGGCGCCAGTGGAGGAGAGGATGGCGAGGCTCAGGGAGGAGAACAAGGGCATCTACGACGCCACCAGCCAGAAGGACGGCAAGAAGAGGAAGAGGATAAGCAAGGAGGAGCTCGCCGGCATAAAGCAGGCGAGGGAGGAGTCGGAGCAGATCAAGATAAGGATAGCCACGCTCCAGAACTCCTCGGAGATGTGGGACAAGAGGCTCGCCGAGATAAAGGAGGAGATGTCGAGGAACACCGCAGAGATGAGGCAGCTCAAGTCCAGGACCGGCGAGATGCAGAAGGAGCTCGACGAGGGATCTGCAAGGCTGAAGGAGCTGCAGGAGAAGATAAGGGGGCACGACAGCAAGTCCGCGTCGATATACAAGGAGCTCCAGCAGTTCGAGGCCAAGATAACCTCGCTCACCACCGAGAAGGGCAAGCTCTCCGCGAACCTGGAGAGGGCCAAGATAGAGGCGATCGAGATAGAGTCGAAGAAGAGCCAGATACAGACGAGGCTCAACGACATAAAGGCCGAGCTGCTCTCGTTCAAGGAGGTGCCCAGGGCCGCCGAGATGGCCCTGGACAAGATGGAGCTCCAGGTGGGGATAGCGAAGAACGACCTCGAGAGGCTCGGCGCGGTCAACCTCAAGGCGCCTGAGATATACGCGTCCAAGAGGAGCGACGTGGACAGCGCCAAGGAGAAGGTCGGGGTCCTGGAGAGCGAGAAGGCCTCTGTCATCTCAATGATAAACGAGATAGATTCGAAGAAGCTAGCGATATTCAACCAGACGTTTACCGAGGTCAACGACAACTTCAAGAGGCTGTACGCGAGCATATCCGAGGGCGGGTCGGCGCACCTCTTCCTCCAGGAGCCCAAGGACCCCTTCGATTCCGGCCTTATGATAAACGTCACCTCTGCGGCCAACAAGAAGATGACCCCGGAGCAGATGTCCGGCGGCGAGCAGGCACTGCTCATGCTCATGCTTCTGTTCGCCATACAGACAAGGAACAAGATGGCGTTCTACGTTTTCGACGAGATAGACAGCTCGCTCGACAAGCTCAACGCGAAGAAGCTGTCCCTGCTCATCAAGGAGCTGGCCAAGCAGTCCCAGATGATAGTGGTGAGCCACAAGGACACCATGCTGCTCCATGCGGACAACGTGATAGGCGTGGCCAAGAAGGATGGCGAGTCGCAGGTGGTGGGTCTGAACGTCACCGTGCAGGAGGCAACCAACGGTTAGGTGGTTGATTGGCGCGACGTAGAGCCGGAAGGGGCGGCAAGGGACTCAACACGATGCCGCTTTACGCTATACTGTTCATACTGTTCGCGCTCTACATATTCTACCAGGGCACACCCTCATTCTCCACGATACTCGGCATAGCGCTCTTTGCAGTCATCGTCATACTGATAGCACTGGAGGTCATAAACGGCTTCAGGGAGGAGGGCTACAAGAAGAACGTGATAGAGCTCGGGCTCGCGATAGCGATAGTGCTGGTGGCATGGTTCGTGCTCAAGTTCGCACTCAACACCGCCAACCCGGTGGATGTGGTCCCGAGCTGCAGCATGCTGCCCGTGCTCAACAGGGGCGACATGGTGGTCATACAAGGCGTCACGAATCCGTCAGCGCTCAAGGCCCCGATAATAAACGTCACGGCCCAGCAGTACCGGAGCTTCATAAGCAACCTCACCGGCGAACAGCTGCAGTGCGTGGCATACAAGCAGACCGGAAACAACGTGGTAGTATCGCAGCTCGTGCCACAAGGCTTCCAGGTCGGGCTTTACAAGGGGTCATCTCTGCTGGGCGGCGCGCAGATAGTTCCCCCCAGCGGCCAGGCCGGCAACATGGTCCAGTACAGCTGCGGCATAGCCGATATAAAATATTCAAATGGCACAACGGCGCAGGAGGCCGTCACTACCGGAATAACCGTCAACGGCCGGCAGGTAAGCGGGGACCCGAACAACTCCGTGGTCGTATACCAGACGGTGCCCAGGGATTACTTCTACCAGCTCGGCGACAACTACATAGTCCACAGGGTCTATGCGGTAATCAACGCGAGCGGTACATACTACGCGCTCACCAAGGGGGACAACAATCCGGGCCTTGACCTGCAGTACGGCAACTACCCCGCGGAGCTGAGATACGTCCAGGGCAAGGTGATAGCCGACATACCCTACCTCGGATACCTAAGGCTGATACTGAGCAGCAACTTCAACCAGCCTGCGGGATGCAACTCAGTGGTGCAGAAGTAATCAGGGCTGTAAGTATCCGTTGGTCCATTGCGATGTCCAGATGACATTCGATAGGGCCCCATTGTAACCGTTGCCGCTGTAGTCATTTCCGTCGCCGTTCAGCGGCCACCACCCGGCCAGGTTCTGTAGGCTTATCGGGGCCCCTCCTATGCCCTCTAGGTATATGGAATTCACCTCATTGGAGGTAAGTGCAGTGCTGTAAACCTGCACATCAGCTATCGAGCCGTTCCATCTTCCTGGAGGTGTTGCTCCAGGATAACCCCCTATAATCAGGTCGCTGCTTGTGCTCGGCGTTGTGGCGAATGATTGGGTGTACACTAAGGTGTTGTTCTGGTACTGGTTTGCGGTAAAGCCGTTATATGTCAGAGCCTCAAAGTACCATCTATTGTAGTAGATGGCCCCTCCCTGGGCGCAGTTATTGCCGTTGCCCAAATTGTTGATCCAGAAGTTCATGCGGCTGCCGCTGGCACCCCCAGTCGTGCAAAGGGACATCGTGTACTCTCCATTCCCCCCGTTGCTTATCACGTCGGGGTAGCTGTTTACCGGACCCTTCAGCATGACCCACATCGTAACTGTGAAGGTGGCCGTAGCCAGGTTGCTCTGGTAAGGTACGTCAACGTAGCTTCCCACTCCGTCCCCATTGCCATTCATAAGGGCGACGAATTGGGGTATCTGCCCGTTGCAAACCCCGGCCATGCTTATCAGCTGCGTGGTTCCGGGGCCGTATGGCCTCTGCACCGTGCACGAGCCCGAGTGGGCCCTACCACCGTAGGTATTGGCGTTGAATATCCCAAGGGTGAACAGCACCGCGAGCACCACCGCTATGATCAGTATGGCCCAGCCGTAGGTCATCAGGTACTCCATAGCGGATTGGGCCCTTGTCTCTCGCATCGTAACACCAGC
>JAGWGP010000043.1 GCA_028867285.1 Microcaldota archaeon
ATAATATTGGGCGCGGCATCGGGCCAGCTAGAGAGGATACTCAAGAACATGTTCGAGCGTGCAGGGCTGAAGATGGAGTCGTATTTCAAGTTCGGAGCGTACGGCGACGCGGCGGTAGGGATGGAGGGCATACTCAACGCAGCCCTGGGCAAGGCGAACGGATTCGGCATTCCGAAGGAGAGGATATTCTTTGTCGGGTACTCGCCGCAGTCCATAACGGCTGCAAAGGCGCTGGGCATACGCACCATCGGCATATCCACTGACTACTTCTTCAAGGAGCAGCTATCCCACGCCGGGGCAGAGCAGGTTACGAAGAGCCCGAGGGACATACCTAAGCTTACCAGAAACTGAGCCGCAGGAAGATACCTATTTATACCTGCGATTTCCCATAGCTAATCGAGTGATTCGTTGGAAGGCAGGGTCAAGGCGCAATCCGCGATGGAGTATCTCTCCACCTACGGCTGGGCGATACTCGTAATAGTGATTGTCGCAGCGCTTCTGTACCTGTACTCCTCGACGCCATCAACCGTCGTACCCACCTCCTGCAAATTCATAAGCGGGGTGTACTGCAACGACATAGTGCTGGGCACCAACGCGATGACCAAGGCCACTACGGTCGGGCTGTTCCTAACTAACTCCCAACCCTACCCTATGGCCAAGCCCTACTTCTTCGCGAAGGTCGCGGGCGCGAACACCACAGGCACATCATGCTCGCCCAACTACGTCCTCGCCGGAGGCTCAATGGTCTGCGTGCTCAACCTGCCAGTATCAACCACGATGGGCCAGTTCCTTGCAGGCAACCTTTACCTGAATGCGACTTACTGCGGGCTGCAGCCCAACTACTCGCAGGCGAACCTGTGCAACACAGCGCCAAGGCAGACCTACATAGGGATCTTCAATTCGCACGCAGAGCCGCTCATAAGCACTAACACTATAATAACTCTGGCAGCCGCCAACGCCACGCAGTCGGCCAACGGCGCGCTTGACCCGCTGATAGCTACTGTCACGCTTCTCGGATACCCGCTCTCAGGGGCGTCTGTGAACTTCACGGCGAACGTCCCCGGCTATCCACTGTCGCCCAACTTCACGACTACGAACACCACAGGGAAGGCACTCAGCCACATATCAGGCACCAGGACAGGCAACGTGCTCGTGACCGCAGCGTACGCAGGTGAGGACGCCAACGCTGTGGTGCAGTTCGTGCCTGCGACAAACGTAAAGTTCGCTGTCACGGGATTCCCCTACTGCTCTACAGCAGGCCAGATAATAACTATCGACGGGACTGGTTACACCTGCGGCCAACTCACATCGACGACCTTTTCGTGGGGCGCTGGAAGCGTCCACTCCTGCGTAGTCAACGCGATAGTGCCTGACACCTCAACCATAAGGGGGGCGTGCAAGACCACTGGAGTCTACTGCTCGGCGAACTCCAACGCCGTCATAACGATCAACTGCACGCCCCAGTACTACCTCACCGAGTCCGCAAGCCCGCCCGCCGGCGGGTCTATATCCCCCGGCAGCAACTGGTACAACAACACCACTCCTGTAAGCATAAGCACGGCCAACAGCGTGGGATACACCTTCCAGGGATGGGCAGGCTCAGGCACCGTGTCCTACACCGGCTCCTCCAACCCCGCCACAGTGACGATGGACTCGCCGGTTGCCGAGCAGGCCACATACTCGCTGCAGGCGACGTTCTTCGAGAGCGGCCTCGCCGGCGGCACATCGTGGGCAGTGACGCTCAACGGCAACACCCTCTCCACTACGGGCACGTCCATAACCTTCACCGGCCTGCCGTCTGGCTCGTTCCCGTGGAGCACCAACGCCGTGGTATCCTGCGGCACTGGGTGCCAGTACCTGGCGTCGCCCACATCGGGCATGGTATCGACTACGGGCGGTTCCGCGTCCCAGACGGTAACATACACGCCCCAGTACTACCTCACGATGGCAGCTGGGGCAAACGGGGCTGTCTCGCCATCGAGCGAGTGGCAGAACTCTGGCAACGTGGTGACCATAACAGCCACGCCCAACGCCAATTTTGCGTTTAGCGGCTGGACAGGCACTGGTTCGGGTTCCTACTCCGGGACAGCGAACCCCTCTACAGTGACAATGAACGGGGCGGTATCGGAGACCGCAGCATTCGCATTCCAGACTACTTACAATCCCGCGAGCGGCAACTACGCCGGCGATGTGATATTCAGCTCGTCCACAACACTTACCGGCGCCGTCATCGCCTCTAACATGGTGCTGGTGCAGAGCGGCGTTACCGTTAATGAGAATGGTCAGTATCTGGAGGGCAACATACTGGTGCAGAATGTGGGCACTATCAATGATGGCTATGACGGCGGCGCCGGAGGTGCTGGGGGCACTGCTGGTGGCACAGGCGGCAACGGCGGGGCAGGTGGCGCACTAAAAAGCATGACAAGTGCATATTTCAGCCAAATGCTTACAGGTGGACATGGTGGCAATGGCGGGGGGGGCGGGGGCGGGGACTGCAGCTATTGCGGCAGCGCCTATGGCGGTATTGGTGGTGCTGGCGGAGCGGGAGGAGGCATAGTTCAAATTTATTCAGGAAATGTGATTAACCAAGGAATAGTCACTGTTAGCGGCGGCAATGGGCTGCCTGGTGGCTCGGTGAGCGGGGCAGGTGGCGGGGGCGGCGGGGCAGGTGGCGGGGGCGGCACAATCTTGATAGGGTACGGTGGTAGCTTTACCGCAGGCACGCTATACTATGGCAAGGGTACCGACGCCATTGGTGGAACAGGAACCGGCGGTTCAATTACAGAAGGTTCTGGCGGTTCTACTGGTGGAGGCGGAGGAGGCCAAGGCACGACCATCCCATCAGGCAGCCCCTGCAACGAATATATAGGAGGAAGTGGCGGCAACGGCGGTGGCGGCGCTGCAGGCGGTGCTGGCGGGGTAGGAAACAACTGCGGCCCATCTAGCCCTGCCGGCGGCAACGGGGCCTCTGGGACCAATACAAATTCTGCTGGGCAACTGATTACAAAATCGGGATGGACGCCTTAATTACTAGGCCGGTTAGGTATCGCACTCAGACAGCAACTGACTACTTCTCCTCTCCAAGGATCAGCTATCGCAGCGGGGTGCGGAGCAGTAACCAAGAGCTCTAAGGACATCCCGATACTCGTGAGGGGTTGAGCCCACAGGGAAGGGGGCACAATCAATACTTATCCCACATGCGCCCTGTGTGTCAAATACGGGGCGACGGGAGCTCCTGCAACTATCAAGGCTGCACTGACAACGGTAGTGCAGGAGACTGAGGCACAGCCATAATAGCTTTCGACGCCCTTGGGCACGGAAACCCATAGATGATGCCCGATACTATTTTTAAGATGAGCATGCAAAGCTGTATGATTAGATGGCGGTAAAGCGGCTCTTCGAGAACGTCTATCTGATAGACGGGAAGCTGGCCACCCCGAACCTGAAGAGGGGCAAGAGGGTATACAACGAGGAGCTGGTGCAGGTCGACAGCACAGAGTACAGGCTGTGGAACCCCTACAGGAGCAAGCTCGCCGCTGCGATACTCAACGGCATGAAGAACATGTCGATAAAGGAGGGCTCGGACGTGCTCTACGTGGGAGCGGCGACGGGCACCACGGTCAGCCACGTGAGCGACATAGTCAAGGGGGGCAGCGTCTTCGCCGTGGAGCTGGCGGAGAGGAACATGAGGAACCTGTTGGAGCTCTGCGACGCCAGGGACAATATAATGCCCATACTCTCCGATGCGAGGCAGACCGAGAACTACGAGTCCGTCGTGGGCAAGGTGGACGTCATGTACCAGGACGTATCGGCGAAGGAGCAGGCCGCCATTCTGCTTGCCAACAGCAGGTTCCTGAAGGAGGGAGGCATAGCATACTTCATAATAAAGTCGCAGAGCGTAGACATATCGAAGAGGCCGAAGGAGGTGTACGAGCAGGAGCTGAAGCTGCTCGAGGGTGCCTTCAAGATAGAGGAGCGCATAAGCCTAGAGCCCTATGACTCTATGCATCTGTTCGCGGTGCTGAGGAAGGTGTGAGGATGGACCAGAGGAGGTACATGGATTATATCTCAAAGTTTGCCACAGCTACGCGGCTCCTCTGCATACACTGTGGGGCAGAGACCCCATCATTGGGGCAGTTCTCCCTATGCTCAGCGTGCGAGAACATAGTCGACACAACTGCTGACGCGGCGGCAAAGACGCCAGCAATGGCAGACTCGATAAGGCAGATAAAGGCTCTTGTCGACTCGGGGAATTTCGACGCTGCGATTGCGGCATACAAGGGAATAGACCCGACGATGGAGGAGCCGGCACTGCTGTACGCGCTGGCGCTGCTGTACATAAGATACTCCAACAGCGTGCTCGGCGGAGTCAATTACACAAAGCAGGGATTCATGTACGAGAACATCGATATGCGGGACAGGTCGCTGGCACTGATATCGCTGTCGAAGAGGATGCTTGCCAGGGCGATAGTGCTTCTCACTGCATCTCTTGCAAAAGGAGAGGAGTACAGGCAGCGTTACCTCCTGCTGCTGTGCCAGATTAAGTTCGGGAAGATCAGGGGAGCAAGCGAGAGCATTGAGGCACTGAAGAAGTCCAGCCAGCCCGCATTGGCGTCCTACGCATCCCTTCTGCTTGACGCGAAGAGCGGAGAGATGGAGCCCATGCGCGCGGCCATCGAAGAGATGGAGAGATCGGGAAACATATTCGTTAATACCTTATTTTACGATGCGTACTTGGACTTGAAGGAGAGGAAGGCGGATTCTGCAAGAATGAAGCTTGCTGCGCTCTCGGCGTACTCGGAGAGCCAGAGTATTGAGGCCTTGATGGAAGAGATAAAGGAGGCCTTGGACCCGCAGTGATTCAATTCACTGCTTGTAGGAGATTGATACCTGGTTGTTGTAAAGAAGCGCGTTCTGCGTGAGCAGCGCCCGTACAGTCACGCCTATGATTGAGTTTATCGGTATGAGCGGCGTGAAGTTCAGCGGGTATGTGCCGTTTATCGGCACAGCAAACTCCTGACTGCCAACGAGGAGGTTCGACTTGCCGGTCAATCTTGCGTTGGCAGTGGCCATGATCGTTATTGCGTTGGTCGAGTTAAGTTGACTGTAGAGCGTCTGCTGGAGCGAGTACGCGCTAATCCCCCCCAAAACGATCTCGTACTCGGCGCCGTTGCTTATGTAGTTCTGGATGGTCCCGCTGTTCCTCAGAGCCGAGAGAGTGCCGAGAACTGAGTTTGTGACCTCGGGGCTGTTCGAGTTGATCCCCAGCATCGCAGTGCTGGAGTAGCCGGCTATGACCACGTTGGCAGTGCCCGCTGCGAAGAAGCTCTGCTCCTGTATCGAGCTGGTAGTGGAGCTTGAAGCCACTGCTGGCGCGTTGCTGCTGATCCCGAGGTAGGAGAATATGAACATCAGCCCTATGAAGACGGAGCCAGCAAACAGCAGCTTCTTCTTTCTCTTCTCCTCCATGCGCGCTTCAGCTCTTCTGCTTCGCCTCCTCAGGCCTCACGTACTCTTCGTCGATGTCCACCTTGCCCACGTTCTTGAAGTAGGTGAAGATGCCAGCGACAAGGTTGGCCTTGCCCATGAAATAATCAGCGTTCTTCTTTACCGAGTTGTCGAAGCTCAGCCTGACATCCTTGTCCTTCACATCGATCTTTGTTACATCAAGGCCGGTCATCTTGCCGAGTGCAGATATCTTCTCCTTGTCGTCGGTGAGGTTCTTCACTACCTTGACCTCGTATGTTATCTCCCTGCCCGCGAGCGGGTGGTTTGCGTCCACTACCACTCTTCCGGAGTTGACGCTCTTCACTATCGCGGTCATGTTGTCCAGGTTCACCTGAAGACCCGGATACGGATCTATATCGTGCTTCCTGAACTCCGCAATCGGCATTATCCTGACGAGGTCCTCCATGCGCTCGCCGAACGCCTCATCGGGCTTAAATGTGGCCTTCTTGCTCTCGTTGATGCCCATAGAGTGCAGCTCCCTGTCGAGCCCCTTTATCACTCCCTTGCTGCCCAGAACCACGAGCACCGGCCCGTAGCTGTTCTCCTTCTCGTGGGGCGCAGGCAGCGTGCACTCCTGCGTCGTCAACGCGATAGTGCTGGACACCTCCACGATAAGAGGGGGGCCTGCAAGACAAACAACGTCTACTGCAGCGCGAGCCAGAACTCCACAATAACAATCAACTGCACGCCCCAGTACTACCTCACCGAGTCCGCAAGTCCGTCCGCCGGCGGCTCTGGCATTGTGGTAATAGCGTACAACTCCCTAGGCAACGGGAATCCATAGACGTCCCCCCTCTCTGTCGTATCCCGCTAATATCTCCCCTCTTTAAGTCTTTACCCACAAGAAGAATGCCCAACCGCTTGTGGC
>JAGWGP010000044.1 GCA_028867285.1 Microcaldota archaeon
ATACTTTTCCATTCAACCACTGCCCTCTCGACGGCGACATCCGAACACTCCACCGCGTTGGCAATCATGTCGGCATTGATCGCGTAGTTCGGCATCATGTGGCCGAAGGCGTACCTGCCCTCCAGCGCCAGGCGCGTGAATTTGCGCGGGTAATGGGTCCCTCCTATACCTATTGCGACCTTGTCGTACTCCGCTTCGAATCCGTTTTCCAACGCCCCGGCTATGGCGGATGCAAGCATCTTGCGGTTCTGCAAGCTGTCGGCGAAACTTGGGTTGCCGCCAAGCTCCACGAACAGCGAGGGGTTCCTTGTGAGGGGGCCGTGGTGGGTAGCCTCGTAAGTGGCGCTTTCCACGGCAACGGAACCTATCAACCTGAGGACCGAGAGCATGCGCTCGGGCGATGCGGCGCTGAGCCTCATCGGCTCCCCGCCCAGCACGGCCGATGCCGACCAGTTGCCTGTGGAGTGTGCAGTGAAAGAGCCCACCCCGCCCGCGCTCGCGTGCCTGCTGATGAACAGGATAGGCCCGTCAACCAGCCCGTCTATCTCGTCCGCCTTGAAAAGCGGGACATCTGCCTCCAACAGCCTCGCATTGTCCAAGCGGAATTGCCTGTACCGCCCCAGGCTCCCCTCCTCGCTGAAACCCAATATGGACTTGAGCTCGCCCGCCACCCCGAGCGACACAGGATCCACAGTCGAGTATACGAGGGTTGTCAGCATGCAATCTCCCGCAAAAGGTTAAAAGGGTTTAATGAGTACTAAGCACGGTGCAACGATGCTCTACAACTACCTGGCTCTTGTATTTTTTATAGTTATAGGCCTCCTCATACCGTCATCCATAATACTCACCGCAAAGCTTCTGGGCAGCAGGGTCCCTGGGAACCCAGTAAAGAACGCGCCCTATGAGAGCGGCGAGGAGACGATCGGGGGCTCAAGAGACATCGACAACGAGTACCTCCCGTATTTCATGCTCTTCCTCCCGTTCGAGATGGTAATCGCCATCGTCATACTGTGGTCGACCGTGGCCAGGGGCATAAGCTATAATACGAGCATTGAGATAATCGTCCTGACCGTGCTGTCGGCGGCGATGGCGTTCACCGGATACAAGTTCGTGCGTGGTAAGAATGCCTGAGCAACAGCCCTACACCCCGGAGCAGTTCCTCAATGCCGAGAAGGAGATGGACAGGCTGCTCCAGGACTCCGCGAAGAGGTACAAGACCCCGGTCAACGCGGTGTTCGCCAAGCTCAGCGACCTGACGAAGCTGACCGCGAGGGACTTCGTGAAGTGGGGCAGGTCCAATTCCCTGTGGCCCATGCAGTTTGGCCTGGCCTGCTGCGCAATGGAGCTGCTCGACTTCGGCTCCGCGAGGATAGACGCCGAGAGGAAGGGGTACCTCCTCTTCAGGGGCACTCCGAGGCAGACCGATGTGATGATAGTCGCCGGCTGGGTCACCAAGTCCATGGTGCCCAGGGTCAAGAGAATGTACGAGCAGATGGCCAAGCCCAACTACGTGATCGCATACGGGGAGTGCGCAACATCGGGCGGGCCGTGGTGGGAGAGCTACAACATAATACAGGGGATAGACCAGGTGCTCCCCGTTGACGTCTATGTTGCGGGATGCCCCCCCAAGCCTGAGAACCTTTTCACCGCGCTGATGAAGCTTCAAGACAAGATAAGTGGTAAAACTGCCGGAGATACAGAGCCAAGCGTTAGCGAAAACATTAGGAGAACTGAGGACTCAAGGGTATGAGCTGTTCAAGGCCGTGACCGCGGTCGACTACGGAACCTACCTAGAGGTAGTGTACATACTGTACAATCTCTCCACTCGTCAGCACGAGCTCGTCACCGTCAAGCTTCCTCCGGAGAATCCGGAGATAGAGACAGCAACCAAGATATTCCCCGCCGCGGACTGGTTCGAGAGGGAGATGTCGGAGATGTTCGGGATAAAGATAAGGGGGAGGAAGACCGACAGGTTGCTCCTGAAGGAGTGGAACGGGGCAGAGCCGCCGCTCAGGAAGAGCTTCAAGTGGCAGAACAGGGGTTACAAGACACTGGAGTGATCGCATGGGAGTCATGAGGATAAACGTAGGCCCGATACACCCAAGCACTCACGGGGTGCTCAGGCTCATAGTCGACGTCGACGGCGACACCGTGAAGTCAGTGGAGCCGAGGATCGGCTTCCTGCACAGGGGAGTCGAGAAGCTTATGGAGAACAGGATGTACATGCAGAGCCCGTCCTACACCGAGAAGCTTGACTATGTGGCTCCGATGGCGTGGGACGACCTGTTCGTGAGCTCGGTGGAGAAGGCGATAGGCATAGAGGTCAAGGAGAGGGCCAAGTACGCGAGGACCATACTCCTGGAGTTCCAGAGGATAGCCAGCCACCTTCTCTGGCTGGGCACTTTCGTCAACGACAACGGCCAGCTGTTCACCCTTTTCATGTGGGCGTTCAGGGAGAGGGCGGAGGTGCTCAAGCTGCTCGAGGACGTATCCGGGAGCAGGATGTTCTACGTGAACTGGAGGCTGGGAGGCCTGCAGAGGGAGCTGCCCGCCGATTTCAAGAAAAGGGCATACGCGCTGTGCGACTACCTACAGCAGCACATATCCGAGTATCCAGACCTGCTCGACTCCAATCCCGTCTTCCTGGAGAGGACCAGGGGCGTGGGCGTGCTGAGCAAGAGCGACGCAATAACCTACGGCGCATCAGGGCCGGTGCTCAGGGGGTCCGGAGTCGCCGAGGACACGAGGCAGTCGGAGCCGTATTACGTCTACGACAAGGTCACCTTCAGGGTGCCCATAGGATCGAAGGGCGACTGCTATGACAGGTACAGGGTCAGGTACGAGGAGATGCTGCAGAGCATCAGGATAATCAGGCAGGCGCTGGACCTGATGCCCGACACCGGCGACATGATTGGCATGCCGATAAGGCTTATAGGGCCCAACGCGAAGCCGGATCCGGTGATGGTGAGGAGGGAGCTCCCAAGGGGGGAGGGCATAATCTACATGATACCCGACAAGCAGAGGCCATACAGGATATACTTGCGGTCTCCGGCGTTCGCCAACCTGTCGCTCCTGGGCAGGATGTCCGTCAACTGCAAGTTCGCCGACCTCTTTCCGGTGTTGGGCTCAATAGACATAGTGCTCGCCGAGGTAGACAGGTAGGGTGTTATAAGCCTTTTCGCACAATACTGTTCGTCGTGATTCAATGGAAAGGGATGAACTGGAGAAGATGACCAGGGAATACCAGCAGATACAGGAGCAGCTCCAGCAGTTCTCTGTGCAGAGGGAGCAGTTCAACGTCCAGAAGGAGGAGCTCAAGGAGGCGATGGCCGAGATCGAGAAATCCGCAGGCAAGATATACCTCGCGGTGGGCGGCATAATGGCGGACGTGGGCAAGGACTCTGCGGTCAAGAGCATAAAGGAGAGGCAGGAGAGCGCGGAGATGAGGATAACCATACTCACAAAGCAGATAGACGAGCTGTCCAAGAAGGAGAAGACCCTCAGGGAGGACCTTACCAAGGCACTGAAGGACATAAAGCAATAACCCATGGTACGATGGAGAAGATAGCCGACATGGGTTCTCTGGCCAACATACTGCGTTCCTATGCCGGCAAGAGCGCGATGCTCACCTTCCACTCGGTCGGCGACACCGACGCGCTCGCATCCGCAATCGTGCTTTCCAAGTTCTTCAGGAGCGCAAGGGTCTCCACCCCTGATTTCATAACCTCCCATTCCAAGAACATACTCCATAAGCTGGGCTTCAATCCCGATTCCATAACTAACTTTTTCGACGAAGGGGCGGATGTGGCGGTCCTCACTGATGTAAACAACCTGGAGGACTGCGGCAAATTCTCGGCCAGTCTGGCCTCATTCAGTGGCGAGCTGCTTGTAGTGGACCACCACTCCCCCAAGACAATAGGCAGGCAGGCCAGCGTCTACAACGACGAGAGCCGCAATTCCGCATCAAGCATAGTCTTCGCTCTCGTGGAGCTCGCTGGAATAAAGCTTACGAAGCACGAGGCCAACCTGCTCGCCCTTGGCATAATATCAGATTCCGCCGAGTTCATCAACTCCACCCCCGAGACGTTTACCCAGGTGGGCAAGCTCCTGCAGATATCTGGCGCAAGCTACAGCTGGCTCGCGCAGCTGCTGAAGTCCACCCCCTCCGCAGAGGAGAGGCTGCGCTCCATTGCCGAGCTCTCATCCGCCGAGAAGAACATCGTCTCCGGCATCCTGTTCGTCTACGGAAGGGCGGGCTACCAGGCAAACCACATGGCCGAGGATGCGATAAGGGTCGGTGCCGACGTCTCGCTGTTCTACACAATAAGCGAGACTGAGATATCCTTCTCGGCAAGGATGAGGCCCGAGATGGAGTCCAGGGGCATACACCTCGGGGTGATAATGAAGGGGCTCGCACACATGATTGGGGGAAGCGGCGGGGGCCACCCGGGGGCTGCAGGCGCTTACGGCACAGCCAAGGACAGGGCCGCCGAGTTCACCCGCGCATTCATCGACGAAGTGGCGAAAAGGAAGGGGCCCACGTGAGGGGTTGATTCTATGCTAAAGCTAACAGAGGACGAGATTGCGATGCTCAGCGGCGACTTCCAGCTGAAGAGGAAGCAGGTGCTCGATGGATGGGCCACGATCCAGGACAGGTTCAAGGGGGTAAACGATTTCTCAAGGGAGATAGGGGTCGACGCCTCAAGGGGCACTTACATAAGGGAGAGGTTCGCCGCGCTGTACAGGCAGAAGCTGGCCTCACAGAAAGAGCATTCCAAGCCAAGCCCTAAGCCTAAGCAGCTGTCCAGGTACTGAGCTGCAGACAAGGGCTAAATACGCCCAAGATAAAAGAAATCCACAACGCGTGCAGCACATGGAATCGAAAAGGCCAAAGAGCCTTGTAAGCCGCATAGAGCGGGAGTGCGGGCTCAGCAGGTACAAGGCGCGGAAGGCCGTAGAGCTGGGAAAGGACCCCCACAACGGCGTGAACGACATAATGCGAAAGCTGGGCCTGGGCGTCGATTACGGCAAGGCCGGATACATATACGATATGGTGAGGGGCGGCCTTAAGAAGGCACCGAAGACCGCCGAACCGGTACATAACGAATAAAAACCCGAAATTTCGATATTATACTGGTGGGTGAATGGCTCAGATAGACCTAAACAATGGTGAGATTGTACAGGAGTTTGCCGGCACTTTCAAGAAGAGCGAGGACAGGGCAAGGCAGATAATCTCCGTCTACAACAGGCAAAGGCGAGCCGCAGGCGACATCGCCAGGGAGGCAGACCTGTCGCTGACCGAGGAGACTGAGATGATCAGGTTCCTTGACAAGAGGGCCTGGCAGACAAGGGTGCCGCTGCTTCCATTAAGGAAGGTGGAAGATCCCGTGGTAACGCGCGTATCATCCCCACCCGAGAAACCGCTTGAGCGTTCAAAACAGCAGACGCGCATACCCCTCAGCAGCCTTGATATATTACAGAAGCAGGAGATGGCGGTATCCAAATCAGCAGAGGCAAAACCGCATGTGCAGCTGCGCACCACCGCCCAAAAGGTCCACAAGCGCCCCCGCTTCTACTCCCCGAAGAAGTCATCAATAGGCGAGATAACGTCCAAGGATCCGCTCGTTATCGACATAGCCACCAAATTCGGGGTGCAGCAGAAACAGGCCGAGATATGCATAAACTGTTACAGGTACAAGTACTATGGGGTCGGCGACATGCAGAAACATGCGGGCATAAGCAACAAGGCATCAGAGATATACAACTATCTGTCTTCGCTGCACATAAGGAGGGACCTGGCAAAGCCACCTGTAGAGATGTTCGCCAAGTCGAAGGTATACGCATGAAGATCGCCATAGTGTCCGACACGCACATCGGATACGAGAGGTTCGCCGAGGACGCGCTGAGCCAGGCAACGGAGGCGCTCGAGAAGGCGAGCCAGATGGCGGACATAATACTGCTCCCCGGCGACGTCTTCGACAGGAGGGCACCGCGCCCCGACGTCATCGCGCAGTCGATAAACCTGTTCAGGGAGCTCTCAAGGAAGAAATGGCAGGCTAGGGTCGTAGATTTCAACGGAAGGGGGACAAAGTGTTACACTGATGTCCCGGTGGTGGCGATATCCGGCACTCACGAGAGGACGGCGGAGGGGAAGGACAATCCACTCAACCTCCTCGGCCTTGCCGGCCTTCTGGTGGACACGAGCGAGGCCACAACGATCATAGAGAAGGGCGACGAGCGGGTAGCGATATATGGCCTCGGGGGCATATCTGAGGAGAGGGTTAGGGATAAGCTGACCGAGCTGGACCCCAAGCCGGTGAGCGGAGCGTTCAACGTCTTCATGCTGCACCAATCCATATA